>JBJMSU010000005.1:0-25005 GCA_045801465.1 Xanthobacteraceae bacterium
TACATCGTCACGCCGCCGTCGACGAAGATGAACGGCTTGTCGCCGAGCGGGATGACCTCGGGCGGGAAATAGGTCGGCGCCGCCGTGCTGGCGCGGACCAATTGCCACAGCGGCAGGCGCAGATTGCAGGCCGGATGCGCCGGGTCGTTGTACTTGGCGAACGGATTGTTGGAGATCGGCCACGGGGAATCGGTCGTGGCATTGCGCATGACCAGAAGCAGCAGGGTCTCGATGTGCTCCGAGTCGAGCTTCGTCTGCTCGCCGAAAACGCTTTTGAGCTGCTTGGCGAGCGGCTCGCTGTTGTAATTGTACTGCAGGCGCCGGAAGATGCTCGCCTTGTCGAACATCTCCGCACCGTTGGTCAGGTAGAAATTCAGGATTTCGGCGACCGACATGCCAAGGGCGATTCCGGCCGCGATGATCCCTCCGGTGCTCGTCCCGGCGACATAGTCGAAGTAGTCGGCGAGCCGATAGTCCGGCCGTTTGCTTTCCTTGATGAGGATGTCCTCGATCCTGCCCAGGATGTGAAGCGAGAGAACACCGCGGATGCCGCCGCCATCGATCGCCAGCAGCTTCCGCGGCCCTTCCTTCGCGAGGCGCTCGGCGAGGTTCACGCGCCGTTTGGGTCCGCGACCAGCCATTGTTCCCTCCTTGCTGTCATCTCATGTTAGCGCGCCAGCCGCAGCGCCAACACGAGAATTGCGCTGGCGGCGATCCAGGAGCCGGCCACGCGCACGGCAATGCGCTGCCAGTCGCGTCGCCAATAGACCGTCAAGTCCGACAACACCATGACGATCAGGAACGCGGCGACCGCGCTGCCGGTGAGGGCAAGAAAGGTCGCCGACATGGAAATCTCCTCCGGAACCGAATCGAGCTCGATCGCCACGCCGGCGACCGCAGCCAACGGGGCGCTCACCAGCCACTGCGGGCGTGCGACGGCGACCGCGAGACCGGCCACGGCCGCCACAGCGAGAATGGCGTATTCCGCCGCCGTCACGGCGAAAGCGGAAACGATGATGATCACGCCGGCGACCAGCGAGGGGGCAAACAGCGCCAGCAGGACGGCGCGATGACGCGGCGCGTGTTGACCCATGCACAGGCCGAGTCCGGCCAAGGCGAGCACGTGCGCGGGCACCAACAAAGGATGCACAAGGCCGCCGTAAAACCCGCCGATACCCGACGCCACATCGTGCGCGCGCGCCGGCATCGTCGCGGCCAGGAGCGCGGCAATGCCCGCAGCGCACCGAACGATCATCGCAGCCCGGCGAGGAACACGATGCCGGCGAGCGCGATGGCACCGCCGGCCGTCTGCACCGCGATGCGTCCCGCCGGCCAGCGCGCCAGCAGGCCGAAGGCGATGCCGCAAAGGTGCAGCAGCCCGGTCGCAATCACGAAGCCCGCCGAATAGGCGACCGCGTCGGTGCCGGCGGGAAGCTCGGCGCCATGCGCATGGCCATGAAAGATCGCGAAGGCGCCGACCAGCACCCCGGCGATCCACAAGGGCGGCCGCGCCCTGAGCGCCACCATCAGGCCGAGCACGACGGCCGAGGCGGCGATGCCGGTCTCGACCGCCGGGATCGGCACCCCCATGATTCCCAACACCCCGCCGAACGCCATGACCAGCGGAAAGACGACCGGCAGCAGCCAGATCGCCGGCGCCCCGAGAAAGGCACCCCATAAGCCCACCGCCACCATGGCAACGACGTGGTCGGGGCCGAACACCGGATGCGCCAAGCCGCCGACAAATCCGCCGGCGACACCGCCGGTATGCGCTGCCGCGGGTGAGGCGGCGAGCAGCAGCGCGAGCGCTCCGAGAGCCAAAGCGATGCGGGATGACATCGGCGATATCATTCGCGACCTTCGAGCTACCGCAATTACGATCACTTTATCACTGTGCCCTGGTACGATCACTGCCCGAACCGTGTGCTCGGCCTGTTTCCCCCTAGGGAAGGGGTCCGCGATGTGACACATGCCGCCGTCACCAAACGTCAACGCATTCGCGCAAAGAACCTTCGTCAAACCATGACGCGGGCCGAGACGTTGCTGTGGCGATACCTCAAAGCGCACCAAGTGAATGGATTAGGGTTCAGACGACAAGTCCCCATGCGATCGTATATCGCAGATTTTGTTTGTCACTCGGCAAGACTTGTCGTTGAGGTCGATGGCGAAACACACGATTTCGATTCGCGGATGCAGCGTGACCAAAAACGGGATGCTTGGTTTGCGTCGCAAGGCTACCTCGTCCTGCGCTTCACAAATGACGACGTCATGACCAATCTGGAAGGTGTCGTCGAGGCGATCCGCGCAGCGGCTTCTGCACGCTCCTAAGTTTATAGACCCCCTCCCTGTCCCTCCCCCACAAGGGGGGAGGGAAACGATGTGGCACGCACCTTCGTCCTTGGTGAGGCGGTGCGGAATGAACGCTGATGACTCCGTGCCTTCCCACGGTTGCGGCCACGGCGCTGGGCAAAGCCTCTCCTCCGGTTCCCCCCCTTCTGGGGGAGGGACAGGGAGGGGGGTCTACGTACGAGTGAATTCAACGGCGAATCACGCGGCCTTGGCGGGCTCCGCGAGGTGGACGAGGCTCGCCAGGATCTTGGCCGTGCCCTTGAGGCGTGCCTCGGGCCGCTCCCACTCTTCGAACAAGACGACCTTCATGTCGGGACGTACGCGGGCGGAGGGGCCGCGCTCGCCGATGAAGCGCACCAGCCCGTCGGGATTGGCGAACGCGTTGTCGCGGAAGGAAAGCACGATGCCCTTCGGTCCGGCCTCGATCTTCTCGACATTGGCGCGCCGGCACAGCGCCTTGATGGCGACGATCTGCAACAGGTGCTTGACCTCGTCCGGCATCGGCCCGAAGCGGTCCACCAGCTCGGCCCCGAAGGCGTCGATCTCGCGCTCGTCCTCGACATCGGCGAGACGGCGGTAGAGCGCAAGCCGCACCGAGAGATCGGCCACGTAGTCGTCCGGAATGAGGACCGGCGTGCCGATGGTGATCTGCGGCGACCACTTGTCGGCGACCGGCGCGGCGATGCCGGCCTTCAGGCTCATCACCGCCTCCTCCAGCATTTGCTGGTAGAGCTCGTAGCCGACCTCCTTGATGTGACCGGACTGCTCGTCGCCCAGAAGGTTGCCGGCGCCGCGGATGTCGAGGTCGTGCGAGGCGAGCTGGAAGCCGGCGCCCAGCGTGTCGAGCGATTGCAGCACCTTGAGTCGGCGCTCCGCCTGCGGCGTGATCTTGCGGGTCGGCGGCAGCGTGAAGAGCGCGTACGCGCGGATCTTGGCGCGCCCGACACGGCCGCGCAATTGATAGAGCTGCGCCAGCCCGAAACGGTCGGCGCGGTGCACGATCAATGTGTTCGCGGTCGGGATATCCAGGCCGGATTCGATGATCGTGGTGGAGAGCAGCACGTCGTACTTGCCGTCGTAATAGGCCGACATGATGTCTTCGAGAACGGATGACGGCATCTGGCCGTGCGCCACCGCCACGCGCGTCTCCGGAACGTTCTTGTCGAGGAACTCCTTGGCCTCGGGCAGGTCCTCGATGCGGGGGCAGACATAAAACGCCTGGCCGCCGCGGTAGCGCTCGCGCAACAGCGCCTCGCGCACGATCAGCGGGTCGAACGGGCTGACGAATGTGCGCACGCTCAGGCGATCGACTGGCGGCGAGGCGATGATCGACAATTCGCGCACCCCGGTGAGCGCGAGCTGCAGCGTGCGCGGGATCGGCGTCGCCGTGAGCGTGAGCACATGGACTTCCGATCGCAGCGTTTTGAGCTTCTCTTTGTGGGCGACGCCGAAGTGTTGCTCCTCGTCGACGACGACAAGACCGAGATCCTTGAACTTGATGGTCTTGCCGAGCAGCACGTGGGTGCCGATCACGATATCGACGCTCCCGTCGGCGAGTCCGTGCTTGACCTTGGCGATCTGCGCCGCCGGCACCAGCCGGGAGACGTGCGCCACATTCACCGGAAAGCCGCGAAAACGGTCGGCGAACGTCTTCGCATGCTGGCGCGCGAGCAGCGTGGTCGGGACCACGACGGCAACCTGCTTGCCGTTCATGGCTGTCGCAAAGGCGGCGCGCAGCGCCACCTCGGTCTTGCCGAAACCGACGTCGCCGCACACCAGCCGGTCCATCGGCCGGCCGGCGCCGAGATCGTCGAGCACCGCGTCGATGGCGGCGCGCTGGTCCTCGGTTTCTTCATAGGGAAAGCCGGCGCAGAACTCATCATAAACGCCGGGGCCGACCGCCAGCCGCGGCGCCTCGCGCAACTGCCGCTCGGCGGCGACCTTGATGAGCTCGCCGGCGATTTCGCGGATGCGGCTCTTCATCCGCGCCTTGCGGTTCTGCCAGCCGGCGCCGCCGAGGCGGTCGAGGTCGACGGCGGTTTCCTCGGAGCCGTAGCGCGACAGGAGCTCGATGTTCTCGACCGGCAGGAACAGCTTGTCGCCGCCCGCATAGTGGATTTCCAGGCAGTCGTGCGGCGCGCCGGCGGCCTCGATGTTGGTCAGGCCGGCGAAGCGGCCGATGCCATGGTCGACATGCACGACGAGATCGCCCGGCGTCAGGCTGGTCACCTCGGCGATGAAGTGCTCAGCGCGCCGGCTGGCGCGGCGCGGCCGCACCAGCCGATCGCCGAGAATGTCCTGCTCGCTGATGATCGCGGACGCATCGGTCTCGAATCCGCTTTCCAGGCCGAGCACCGCCAGCGCGACGTCCGGCTTCGGCTTGGCCAGGGCGTCAGGCCAGGATTGAACATCGGTGAGATTCAGGAGCCCGTGATCGGCCAGCACGTGACTCATGCGCTCGCGCGCCCCTTCGCTCCACAGGGCGATGGCGACGCGCTTGCCAGCCCCCTGCAGCGCCAACACGTGCGTTCGCACGGCGTCGTACACATTGGCGTTGGGCTCGGCGCGCTCGGCCGCGAAGTTGCGCCCCTGCCGCGCGCCGATCTCGACCGTCCGGCTGCTCGCGTCCGGCTGTGAAAATGGCGTGAGCCGCGCGACCGCGCCGTCGTCGAGCCGCCCGCGCCACTCCCGCTCGGCGAGATAGAGACGATCGGGCGGCAGCGGATGATATGGCGGCGCGGCGCTGTCGAGAGGCTCCTTGCGCGCCTCGTAATAGTCGGCGATCTGCGTCAGGCGCTCGTTCGCGGCGTCGTCGACCAGCGGCTCGAGGACAATGGATGCACCCGGCACGTAATCGAACAGGGTTTCCAACCGTTCATGGAACAGCGGCAGCCAATGCTCCATGCCGGGATGGCGCCGCCCTTCGCTGACCGCCTCGTAGAGCAGGTCGTCGCGGCGCGCGGCCCCAAAGTGCGCCAGATACTCCTTGCGGAAACGCGCGATGGTCTCGGGCGTGACCTGGAACTCGGTGACCGCGACCAGAGCGAGCTTGCGCAACTGACCCGACGTGCGCTGCGTCTCCGGGTCGAAGCTGCGGATCGATTCGAGCGTGTCGCCGAAGAAGTCGAGCCGGACCGGCACCTCCATGCCGGGCGCGAACAGATCGAGGATGCCGCCGCGCACCGCATACTCGCCGGGCTCCCGCACGGTCGAGCCGCGCAGGAAGCCATTGAGCTCGAGCCAGCGCATCACGTCGTCCATGCGCAGCAGGTTGCCGGGCGCGGCCGAGAACCATTGGCTTGCGATCGTGGTTCGTGACGGCACCCGCTGGAGCACGGCGTTCACGGTGGTCAGGATCACGGCCGGACGGCTGCCAGGATCGGGACGCGCCAGCCGTGCCAGCCCCGCCATGCGTTCGGCAACCACCGCCTGGTGCGGCGACACGCGATCATAAGGCAGGCAGTCCCAGGCTGGGAACTCGATGATCTCGATCTCCGGCGCGAAGAAGGCGAGCGCGCGCGACAGCGCGGCCATGCGCGGCCCATCGCGACAGATGACCAGGAGGCTCGCCGCCGGCTGCGCCCGCGCCGCAGCCGCGCGCGCAAGATCGGCCAGCACAAAACCCTCGGCGCCATCGGCGACGCCGGCTAAGGTCAGCGGCTTTCCAGGAACGAGCAGATCGGCGGGAGACGGTGCCATCGCGCTTATGTCGGATCGCGCGGGCCGGAATGGAAGGCGCAGAGCCGCCGCAACAGCTCGCAATCATGGCTCGCCGGCACGTCCGCCTGCCCGGCGATCCACGCATAGAGATCGGCGTCGGGAAGCTGGATGAGCCGCTCGTACTCGTCCAATTCCCGCTCGCTCAGCCGCTCGATGAAGGCGTCGGCGAACTGTCCCATGATGAGGTCCATCTCGCGGTTCCCGCGATGCCAGGAGCGAAACAGGATCCGGCGCCGGCGCGCATCGAGCCCATCGCTTGATCGTGTGGTTCCCGTCATCGCCGCAACGCCAAAAGCCCGGACGGCGCCGGGCGCGGGTGATGTATCAGCGAATAGCGAATGGCGAATAGCGAATAGGGCGGCAAGAGGCGAGTCTTCGCTATTCGCCATTCGCCAGCGCGCCTTTGCCCACCCTACGGCAGCATGGTAGAACACCGAACCTGCCGTGGGGCGAAGCATGGTCGCACGTCTGATCGCGCCGCAATTTCTCGTGCTCTACGCGTTCGCCGCCTCGGTGCTGACGATCCATCATCGCGGCAAGGTGCGACTGCCCTTCGGGCGCCAGCTCACCGATCATTCGACGATCATGGCGCCCTACAACGTGCTGATGTACCTGTTCTCGGCGGTTCCGAATAAACCGGTGCTGCCGGTCGGCGTCGTTCCCGAGCTCGCCAAGCTGCGCGAGAACTGGCAGGTGATCCGCGACGAAGCGCTCAACCTGTTCGACGAGGGCCGGATCAAGGCCTCCGACGGCTACAACGACTGGGGCTTCAACTCGTTCTTCCGCAGCGGCTGGAAGCGCTTCTATCTCAAGTGGTACGACGACGCGCTGCCCTCGGCGCAACGCATGTGCCCGCGCACGGTCGCGCTCCTGGAATCGATCCCCTGTATCAAGGGCGCGATGTTCGCGACGCTGGCGCCCGGCGGCCGCCTGGTGCAGCATCGCGACCCCTTCGCCGGATCGCTGCGCTACCACCTCGGTCTGGTGACGCCGACTCACCCCGGCGAGTGCCGCATCCTGGTCGACGGCATTCCCTGTTCCTGGCGCGATGGCGAGGACTTGTTGTTCGACGAGACTTATATCCATTACGCCGAGAACACCACCGACCAGACCCGCATCATCCTGTTCTGCGACGTCGAGCGGCCGCTGCGCACGCGCGCCATGCGAGCCGTGAATCGCTGGGTGAGCCGCCACATCATCAAGGAAAGCGCCACCGAGAACGAAGCGGGCGAGCGGATCGGCGTGTTCAACAAGATCTTCGGCTACGTCTATCACGTGCGCCTGCTCGGCAAACGCATGAAGGCGTGGAACCAGAACGTCTACTACGCGCTCAAATATTCGATCGTCGGCCTGCTGCTGCTCGGGCTCGTGATTTCCGCCTTGGTGTGAGCCGCGCAAGACTGCGCTACGCTCTCGCTCGCAACGCAACCTCTCCCGGCGGGAGAGGCAATCCGGTCTGCGAGTGATGCGCCCGCCCCTGCTCAATCCTTTATTCAGCACGGTGAGGATGCTGCCGGGCGTCGGCCCGAAGGTGGAGAAGCTTTATGCACGTCTGCTCGGTCGCGACGACGCGCCGCGCCTCGTCGATCTCCTGTTCCATCTGCCGACCGGCGTCATCGACCGGCGCGCACGTCCCAAGCTGCGGGACGTTCCCTTCGACAGCGTCGTCACGGTCGCCGTCACCGTCGACCGGCACCGCGCGCCGCCGCCGGGCCGCTCGCGCGCGCCCTATCACGTCTACACCAGCGACGAGACCGGCGACCTCACGCTCGTCTATTTCAATGCGCGCAAGGACTACCTGCAAAACTTGCTTCCGGTCGGCGAGCGCCGCTACGTGTCGGGCACGGTCGCGCTCTATGACGGCATGCTGCAGATGGTGCATCCCGACCGCGTGGTCTCGGAGGCCGATCTCGCCAAGCTGCCGCTCCTCGATCCGGTTTACCCGCTGACCGAAGGCTTGAGCTCCTACCAGGTCGGCCGCGCCGTCGGTGCCGCGCTGGGCAAGCTGCCGGCGCTGCCCGAGTGGCAGGAGCCGTCCTGGCTGACGGCGCGCGGCTTTCCGCCGTTTGCCGAAGCGCTGAACCGGCTGCATCGGCCGGAGCAGCCGGAAGACCTGACACCCGAGAGACCGGCCTGGTCGCGTCTGGCGTATGACGAATTCCTCGCCGGACAGCTCGCACTCGCCCTCGTGCGCGCGCACCTGCGCCGCCAGGCGGGCCGGCGCAGCGCCGGCGACGGCCACCTGCGCACGCGGATTCTCAAGGCCCTGCCCTATTCGCTCACGCCGTCGCAGCGCCGCGCCGTCGACGACATCGTCGCCGATCTCGGGGAACCGCAACGCATGGTGCGGCTGCTGCAAGGGGACGTCGGCGCCGGCAAGACCGTGGTGGCGCTTCTGGCGGCTGCCGCCGTCATCGAGGTGGAACGCCAAGCCGCCATGATGGCGCCGACGGAAATCCTGGCGCGGCAGCACTACGCGACCATCGCGCCGCTCGCCGAAGCCGCCGGCATCCGGCTCGCCATCCTCACCGGCCGCGAGCGCGGGCGCGAGCGAGGAGACACGCTGGCGCGGCTTGCCGCCGGAGACCTCGATCTCCTGATCGGCACCCATGCGCTGTTCCAGGAGGACGTCGCCTTCCACAGCCTCGCGCTTGCGGTCGTTGACGAGCAGCACCGGTTCGGCGTGCACCAGCGCCTGGCGCTGACCCGCAAGGGCGAGGCGGTCGACGTGCTGGTGATGACCGCAACGCCGATCCCACGCACCCTTGTGCTCACCTATTTTGGTGACATGGACGTGTCGGAATTACGCGAGAAGCCGGCCGGCCGAAAGCCCGTCGACACCCGCACGATTCCGCTCGGCCGGCTCGCCGAGGTGGTGGACGCCGTGGGGCGCGCCCTGAGCGAGGGCCGCCGGGTCTACTGGGTGTGTCCGCTGGTCGCCGAGTCGGAAACGACCGATCTCGCCGCCGCAGAAGAGCGGTTCTCCGTGCTCAAAGGTCGGTTCGGCGACCACGTCGATCTCGTCCACGGCCGCATGAAGGGGGCCGACAAGGACGCCGCCATGGCCCGGTTCGCCACCGGTGCGACGCGGCTCCTGGTGGCGACGACGGTCATCGAGGTCGGCGTCGACGTGCCGGAAGCGAGCGTCATGGTGATCGAGCATGCGGAGCGCTTCGGCCTTGCCCAGCTCCACCAGCTGCGTGGCCGCATCGGCCGCGGGGCCGAACGCTCGATCTGCCTGCTCGTCTACAAGCCGCCGCTCGGCGAGTTCGCCAAGGCGCGGCTCGCCGTCTTGCGCGACACCGAAGACGGCTTCCGCATCGCCGAGGAGGATTTACGGCTGCGCGGCGAAGGCGACGTGCTCGGCACGCGCCAGAGCGGCATGCCCGGATTCCGGCTCGCCCGCATCGAGGTGCATCGCGACCTGATCGAGGCGGCGCGCGACGATGCCGCCCTCATCCTGGCGCGCGATCCCACCCTGACGACGCCGCGCGGCGAGGCGCTGCGCCACCTGCTCTATCTGTTCGAGCGCGACGAGGCGATCAGATTGCTGCGGGCGGGGTGAGGAAAGCGAATGGTGCGTGGCGAATGGCGAATGGAAAGAAAGGGCGCGACGTGGCCCAAATCACCACTCGCTATTCGCCATTCGCTATTCGCCACTCGCCTAAGCGGGCGCGAGGCCGACCCGCTGCTGCAGGACTTCGAGCGCCGCGGTCTGGCCGTGCGACGGCCCGTCGATCCGCGCGATCTTCTCCACCATGGCGACGAGCTCGCGCCGTTCGTCGGCGGTGAGCCGCTTGTTGAAGACGTCTGCGAACAGTCCCACCGCTTCATCGAAGCTCTCCGCGCAGCTTGCAACGAAGCGTGCCTGCGTCAGGCGCTCGATCAGATCCGCATCGAAGCCGAACACGACGCGCATGGTCTCCTCGATCGCCGAAAATTGCGCGCGGGTCGGATCGCTGCCGCGAGGGATCAGCAGCATCAGAACGAGGGCCGCCTCGCGCGGATCATCGATGGCGCGTAACGGTGCGGTGCGCTCCGAGGTGCGCGCCTTGGCGCGCCGGGCCTCCTCCTTGCGTCGCGCCGACACCTCGCGGAAATGATCCACGCCGCCCATGCGGACGAACCAGTAGATCAGCCAAAAGGCCAGAGTGCTCACGAGGAGGACGACGATCGGCATGCCGGAGGCCCGCTTGCGACGGATCCCAGTTTACCCGACCGAACGTAAGAACATGCTTACTGGCGTTCGCAGCCGTGCCCTGGCCGAAGATACGATCCGTTAGCCATCCGGGTCGACGAGAGCGGGCTACTTCGCCGTGCTGACCGCGCGAGCGCTTTGAGCGACGCGGGCGGTCTCGGCGAGCGAGGCGAGCTTCTTCTGCGGGTCGCCGTCGGGCTGGATCATGCCGGCCGTCATGATCAGCTTGGCAGCCGATTCCACCGGGATGTCGAGTTCGATGATCTCGCGCCGCGGCACATAGAAGAAGAACCCGGTGGTCGGATTGGGGGTGCACGGCATGAACACCGAAACGTGCTCCTCCTGGGTCGGCAGCTGCGCGGTGATGTCGGAGCCGGGCGGCGTCGACAGGAAGACCAGCGACCACATGCCGGGCGCCGGGAACTCGACCAGGCCGACCTTGCGGAAGGTCGAACCCGATTTGGAGAACAAGGTCTCGAACACCTGCTTGAGGCCGCGATAAATCGGCCGCACGATCGGCATCCGCCCGAGGATCATCTCTCCCGCCTCGACCAGCGTGCGCCCGACCAGGTTGGCGGTGAGGAAGCCGAGCAGCGTCAGGGCCACGAAAGCGATGATGAGGCCGAAGCCGGGAATCTTGACCGGCAGATAGGTCTCGGGCCGGTAAGCCACCGGAATGAACGGGCGGACCAGGTCGTCCACCCACGTCACGAATGACCCGACCAGATAGAGCGTGATGGCGACCGGCCCGGCGACCACCAGCCCGGTGAGGAAATAGGTGCGGATGCGGCTCCAGATGCCGTGGTGAACAGGCGCCGCCGTGGGAAGCGGCTCGTCCGGTGCCAGGGTCGGTTGATCGGTTGTCATGTCCTGCTGACGCTCACGGGCATTCGCCTCTCAATATATAAGGTTCCGTGCATACAAGTTCCGTGCCGAGCTTTCGGCCTATTCCACCGTGACCGATTTCGCCAGGTTGCGCGGCTGGTCGACGTCGGTGCCCATCAGCACTGCCGTGTGATAGGCCATGAGCTGCACGGGAATCGCATAGACAAGCGGCGTAACCGTGGCCGGCATTTCCGGCAGCGTCAGGGTCAGGAGCGACTCCACCGCCGCCTCGCGGGCGCCTTTCGGGTCGGTCACGAGGATGATGCGCCCGCCGCGCGCCGCCACTTCCTGCATGTTGGACACAGTCTTTTCGAATACGCGATCGTAGGGCGCGATCACGATGACCGGCATGGTCTCGTCGATCAGGGCAATCGGGCCGTGCTTCAATTCGCCGCCGGCATAGCCTTCGGCGTGGATGTAGGAGATTTCCTTGAGCTTCAGCGCCCCTTCCAGCGCCAGCGGGAAGCTCGTCCCGCGGCCGAGATAGAGGACGTCGCGGGTCTTGGACAGGCGATGCGCCAGGCGCTCGATCTCCGGCTCGAGGCGGAGCGCTGCGTTCATCAGCCGCGGCACCTCGATCAGCGCGCGCACGAGCTTGCGCTCATCCTCGTTCGACAGCGTGCCGCGCGCCAGACCGGCGGCGATCGCCAGGCAGGCAAGCGTCGCCAGCTGGCAGGTGAACGCCTTGGTGGAGGCAACGCCGATCTCCGGTCCGGCCAGCGTCGGCATCACCACGTCGCTCTCCCGGGCGATGGTCGAGCCTTGCGCGTTGATGACCGAGAGGATGTGCTGCTTGGCGGCGCGGGCGTAGCGCAGCGACGCCAGAGTGTCCGCCGTCTCGCCCGACTGCGAGACGAAGATCGCCAGATCGCCGGGATTGAGCGGCGCTTCGCGGTAGCGGAACTCGGAGGCGATGTCGATCTCGACCGGAATGCGGGCGAACCGTTCGAACCAGTATTTGCCGACCAGGCCGGCGTAGTACGCCGTGCCGCAGGCGGAAATCGAAATGCGCTGCAGCGCTCGCCAGTCGAACGGCAGTTCCGCCGGCAAGCGCACCCGCTCCTGCGACATGTCGAGATAGTGCGCCAGCGTATGGCCGACGACCTCCGGCTGCTCGTGGATTTCCTTGGCCATGAAGTGGCGGTGGTTGCCCTTGTCGACCAGGAAGGCGGACGCGCTTGATTTCAACACCTCGCGTTTTACCGGCCGGCCTTCGCCGTCGCGGATTTCGACGCCGCCATGGCGCACCACGGCCCAGTCGCCGTCCTCGAGATAGCTGATCGTGTCGGTGAACGGGGCGAGCGCGATAGCGTCGGAGCCCACATACATTTCGCCCGTGCCGTAGCCGATCGCCAGCGGCGGGCCATTGCGCGCGCCGATGATGAGATCGTCCTCGCCGGCGAACAGGAAGGCCAGTGCGAACGCCCCGCGCAGACGCGGCAGCACTGCCTTGACGGCCTCGATCGGCGGCCGGCCTTGCTTCATCTCTTCGGTCACGAGGTGGGCGACGACCTCGGTGTCGGTCTCGGTCCGGAACTCGGCGCCCTTAGTCTCGAGTTCCGCGCGCAGCTCGGCGAAGTTCTCGATGATGCCATTATGGACGACGGCCACGCGCTCGGTCGCGTGCGGATGGGCGTTGACCTCGTTCGGTCGCCCATGGGTCGCCCAGCGGGTGTGGCCGATGCCGATGGTGCCGCGCAACGGCTCGCGTTCCAGGCGGCTCTGGAGGTTTTTCAGCTTCCCCTCGGCGCGCTGCCGCGTCAGCACGCCACCTTCCAGTGTGGCAACGCCGGCAGAATCGTAGCCGCGGTATTCCAGCCGCTTGAGCGCGTCGACCAACTGGCCGGCCACCGGCTCGGTCCCCAGGATTCCGACGATTCCACACATCAAACGCTCCCCAAAGCGCCTTGCCGCAGCTCAGCTCTCAGACCAGGGACGGCATTCATCTCGTTGTTCCATCAGTATTTAAGTTGAGGTTCATGGACGCCATGATGGCTTAGTCGGCGGCGTGCGCCGGCTTTTTCTTGCCCGCGGACTTCATCTGAAGCAAGCGGGAGGCCCTGTTCTCCTTAACGACTTGCCGCCCGCGCGCGATGGCGAGCGCATCGGCCGGGACCTCATGGGTGATCACGGAGCCGGTCGCCACATAGGCGCCCGCCCCGACGGTCACCGGCGCCACCAAGGACGAGTTGGAGCCGATGAAAGCCCCCTTGCCGATCTCGGTCTGGTGCTTGGCTACCCCGTCGTAGTTGCAAAAAATCGTGCCGGCGCCGATGTTGGCGCCCTCGCCGACCCGGCCATCGCCGAGATAGGCCAAATGATTGGCCTTGGCGCCGGCCTCGATCACCACCGCCTTCACCTCGACGAAATTGCCGATATGGACGTCCTCGCCGAGGTCGGCGCCCGGCCGCAGCCGGGCAAACGGCCCGACCCGCGCCCCCTTGCCGATATGGGCGCCTTCGATATGCGAGAACGAACGGATCACCGCGCCCTCCTCGACCACCACCCCTTCCCCGAACACCACATAGGGCTCGATCACCACGTCGGGCGCGAGCCGGGTGTCGGCGCAGAGAAACACCGTCTCCGGCGCCACCATGGTGACGCCGGCGTCGAGCCATTGCTGGCGCAGGCGGCGCTGCAGCACCGCTTCGGCTTCGGCGAGCTGCGCCTGCGTATTGATTCCCCGCACTTCGTCCTCCTCGGTTTCGATCGCCACCACGCTCGAGCCCATGGCCCGCGCGATTTCGACCGCGTCGGTCAAATAAAACTCAGACTTGGCGTTGCGGTCCCCGATTCGCTCGAGAATGGCCTTCGCCCGGCGGCCGTCGAAGGCCATGACGCCGGCATTGCACAGCGTGAGCATGCGCTCGGCTGGGCTTGCATCCTTCTCCTCGCGAATGGCGCGGAGCTCGCCGTTCTCCACCACCAGCCGGCCGTAGCCAGTGGGATCCACCGGCCGGAATCCGAGCACCGCCACGGCTGCTCCCGCCGCCACTGCGCCACGCAGCCGTTCAAGCGTTGCCGTCGTGATCAGCGGCGTATCGGCGAAAACGACAAGGATGTCGTCGGCCGGGCGCGCCAACGCGTCGCCTGCGGCCAGCACGGCATGCGCGGTACCGCGCCGCTCTGCCTGGACGAACACCTCGGCGCCGGGAACCTGCCGTCGTACGGCGGCCGCAACATCCTCCCGCCCCGGCCCGATCACCACGGCGACGCGTCCGCCGGCCTGCCCAACCGCTGCCAGCACGTGCCCAATCAAAGGCCGGCCGGCCATCGTATGCAGCACCTTCGGCCGGCTCGAACGCATGCGGGTCCCCTCGCCGGCTGCGAGCACGACCGTGAGGGATGTCCGTTCGTCCATGGCTGCTCCCGGTCGATGTCTTAAGGCCTGGGCAAAGGTGTGGGCAAGACGCGAGCGTCTTCTCGGGCCGCCGGGGACGAGCCATGCTGCCGGCTCTGCTAAAGTCCGCCGGTGATTCGGCGCTGAAGAGGCAGAAATGGCGCATCGCGTGCGCAGCACCATCGACTACGACGAGGAGGACACCGGCGGCTCCGCCGTGGTGCGGTTTTTTGTCTGGGCCGGGCTTGCGGCCATCGCGGTGGGGAGCGTCGCCCTGGCTGCCCAGACGCAAACCGGAGCGGAACGGCTGGCCCGCCTCGGCGGACACCGGATGGCGGTAGCCAGTCCGATCCAACCCAAGCCGGTCGCGCCTCCGGCGCTGGCTGCTCGCCCCGCCGAGGATATCGAGCAGCGCCGCCTCGCCGAATCCATCCGCGTCCTCGCCGCCGATCGCGACCGGCTGCTCGCCCGGCTCGAAGCTCTCGAACGCAATCTCGACCTCACCGGGTCAATTCCGCGCGAGAGCCCTGCCGCGGCGCCTCCGCCGACGCCGGCAACTGCCGATGCGCCGTTGCCGTCCAACTGGTCGCTGGTGCCGAGCACCATGCCGCAAGGAGCCGGCGTGCCGGCAGCGGCTGTGTCCGGAGCCAATGCACCGGCCGCCGGAGCGGGCGGCGCCGGCACAAGACACGACGCGCGGGGCGCGACCGGCTTGGTCGCCGACGAGCAGGCCGTCGAGTCGGTGGCGACCAAGACCGAGTTTGCCATCGATATCGGCGGAGATTCGACTTTCGAAGGGCTGCGCGCGCTGTGGTCGTCCCTCAAGAGCCGCCACGCCGCCCTGTTCAATGGGTTGCGTCCGGTGGTGGCGGTCCGCGAAGGGGCGAAACCCGGCGCGCTCGAGCTGCGCCTGGTGATCGGTCCGCTGAGCAATGCCGGCACGGCGGCGCGCTTGTGCGCGACGCTGACAGCGAGCGGATTGCCGTGCCAGCCGACCGTGTTCGATGGGCAAAGATTCGCGCTGCGGTAACGCCCGTCCCTTGACACGAAGAAAAGCTGACACGCAAGCTTCGCCTATGCCCCCGCTCTTCCTTCCCACTGCGCGACAGACGAATCTCCTGCTGCTCGTCGGCTTTCTCTCGTTCGGTTATGCGCTCTATTTCCGCTACCTGGTGATCGAGCAATCGACGGTCGGGCTCGCCTGCGAGGCGGGCTTACAGACTTGGGCGTGCCTGACGCGCCGGATCGTCATCGCCCTGTTCAATCATTCGGCGTTCGGCATCGCGGCAATTGCGGCCGCCGTCCTGAACCTGATCCGGCCGTCTGTCCTCCTCTTTGCGCTCGGGCTCGCCGCCGCGGGTTTCGGGCTCGTGCTGTACAATGGCGGGCTCTCGGGCCTTGCGGTCCCTCTGCTCATTTTGAGCCTAGCGCGTCCCGCAGCCGCAGCAGAGCCGCCGCCACACTGAAGAAGACGGCGGCGAGCCAGACCGCCTGCCAATTGGCGAAGCCCTCGTTGAGGACGACATAGACGGCAGAGCCGCCAAGGAGGGCTGCAAACGCGCTCTCGGCCATGCCGCGCGGACCAACCAGTTTGCGGTCCTCGGGATTGCCCGTTAACGGCCCGATCAGCGCCAGAACCAGGTAGGGTATCGCAGCGGCGGTGAGCGGCGCAAACGGGAAATCCTTGTAGCGCGGATCGAAGACGAGGCCGAGCGCGACCTGGACGGCGACAACGCAGAGCAGCATCAACGCCAAGCCGAGGGCGAGGCTCAAGCGCCCGTGCGGGCGTAGGGACGCAGCGGCGAGCATCCGGGCGAAGCCGGGCACTTGCTCGGCGCGCACCAGTGCGGCTGCTCCCATCAGCGGCGCCGCAATGGCAAGGCCCACCATGGTCAAGGAGCGCAGCCAGTCACCGACCGTCAGGCTCTCGACCGGCACGTTTTCGATGGCCCACCCGATCAGGATGCCGGGCCCGAGCGCCATTGCGGCGACGCCGACCCAGATCGGCGGCGCAATCGCCGCCAGCGGCTCCCCCCGGCGGCGGGCCGCAAAGGCGGCCGCGAACACCAGCGCGGCAAGAGCCACGCCTTCGGCCGCCTGCAGGCGCCAGCGCGGATGGTTCGAGAGAGCCACGCCCCAGTTGAACTTCGGTTCACGGCGCTCCGCGTCGAACAGGCCCCAATGTCCGCCGACGGTCCCCTCGAGCCGGCGTTTCCATGGCTGGTCGAACGCTTCGATCAGGTTGACGTGGTAACCTTCGCGTTTGGCGATGTTGAGCACGTCATGCAGCACGCGCGCTTGGGTGGCCGGCGACGGCAGCGCGCCTTCGCGCATGCGTCCGGCGCTCGGCCACCCGGTTTCGCCGAGCAGGATTTCCTTATCCGGAAACGCCACCGCGACCTTGCGGCGGATCGCTTCCACGTGCGTGGCAGCGTTTCGCGCCGGGATCGGGAAATCCTCCCAATAGGGAAGGATGTGGATGGTGACGAAGTCGACCGCCTCGTAGACCTCGCGGTAGCGCAGCCAGAACTCCCAGACATCCGCATAGGTCACCGGCTGCGCAACTTGCGCCTTGACGCTGCGGATGGTGGCGGCGAGGTCGCCCGAGGTCATCTCGCCGCGCAAGAGCACTTCGTTACCGACGACCAGCGAACGGATCACCTGCGGGTAGCGCTTGGCGATCGCGATGGCGGTCGCAATGTCGCGCTCCTGCGCTGGCCGGTCGCCGCCCAGCCAAATGCCCTGGATCACCCTCACTCCGTGCCGCTCGGCGATCTCCGGTACCCGGTCGAGGCCATTACGGGTGGAGTAGGTACGCACGCATTCGGTCAAGCGGCTGAGCCTGACCATATCGTCCTCGATCTGGCGCGGATCGATCTGGATGCCCAGGTCGAGCGGGCTCTGTCCGCCGCGGAACGGGCTGTAGGACACACAATAGAGCTTCTCGTTGGCGGCGAGCGGCGCCGGCGGCATGCGCACCGCCGCGCCCAGCCACCACCACGCGCCGACGATGGCGGCGACGACCACGACGAACAAGCTTAACGGCAGGCGCATCGGCAGCTTCGCTTACGAGATCCGTCAACAGGCCGACTTATCGGCTGGGACGCAAGGCTGCCAAGTCTAGGGCGCGCCGCGGCGATAACCAGTCCAACCGGGACTGCTGGACAAAGCCATCCAATTGGGTCATGCCAGCGCAAGCTGGCAGCAATAGCCCGTCGCAATACCGACCTAATCCCGGTGTTAGGTGGCACATCCGTTCACCAATCGCGATCACACGGAAATCATGTCCTTTATCCCATGGCGTATCCCGGTGGCGTTGCTCTGCGCCGCTTTTCTTGGGCTGTCCGGCGTCTCCGCCCTGGCACAAGGTGAACAGAAACCTCAGGACCCGAAGGCCTCTTCCGGCGAGCCCGCCAAGGACCAGAAGAAGATCGACGAGTTTGCCGAGGCCATCCGTGTGCTCGGCGGACCGGCGTCCAATCCGGAATGCGTCTGGCTCGGCCGCCGCGTCGTCAGCCTGATGTCCAACGACGATCTCGATACCGCTTTCCGCCACCTCGATCTGTACGACCGGTTCGGTTGTCCCGGCGGGCATATCCAGGCGGCCTTCCGCTGCCTGGTACGGCAGGGACCGATCGACACGAAGGCGCGTGAAGTGCTGAACGCACGCGTGCACGCCTGCTGGATCAACCCGACGGAAATCGCGCAGGCGCCGCCGGCGCAGGCCGCGCAGCCCTCCGGAACCAAGGCGCAATAGCAGCGTTAAGCATTGGCGTTCAACGACAGCGCGTCTCGGGAGGAATAAGCGGTCAGTGAATAATTGTTCAGCGGACCGCCGTTAAAATGCCATGTCACATGCCTATATGTGAGGTCGCCTCTCCCGAGAGACGCTGCATTACAGCGGAGCCTCGGTCGAGCCCAGGGGACGGGTTCGGGTCCTAGCCTTTCAGCCCCATCTGGTCCGGTCCATGCGCCTCGTAGCAGGTGTCGTTGCGTGCGTCGTATGCGTACATGCGGGGTTATGGACCCTGCTGCGAGACGAATCCAAGGCTCCGAACGTCGACGGGCCCCTTGCCAGCGTATCGTTCTCGCCCTTCCGCGGTTCGACGTCGCCCGGCCCGGACAACCGGACCACGGCCGCGCAAATCCGCTCCGATCTCAAGATCGTCGCCCCGTACACCCGATCGCTGCGAACCTATCGCTCCAGTCTCGGCCTCGAACTGGTGCCGGGCATCGCCACCGAATTCGATCTTCGCGTGACCGTCGGCGCCTGGATCGACAAGAACGAGAAGGTCAACGAGCAGGAGCTGCGCGCCGCCATCGACCTCGCCAAGAAGCACCGCAACGTCAACGCCATCGTGGTCGGCAACGAGACCGTCTACCGCCAGGACAAGACCGTCGACGAGCTGGTGGAGACCATCAAACGGGTCAAGCGTGAGAGCCCGGTCCCGGTCACCACCGGCGAGATCTGGAGCGTGTGGCAGGACAACCCGCAGCTCGTCGCCGCGGTCGATTTCATCGCCGTGCACATCCTGCCCTACTGGGAAGGCAAACCCGCGGCGGCCGCCGTCGACGAGGCGATCGGCAAATACAACCGGCTGCGGCAGCTCTATCCCGGCAAGCGCATCGTCATCGCCGAGTTCGGCTGGCCGAGCGCCGGCTACAATCAGAAGAGCGCCGATCCGGGTCGGATCGAGCAGGCTCAGGTGCTGCGCGACTTCGTTGCGCGCGCCGAGGCGCTCGGCATCGACTACAACATCGTCGAGGCCATCGACCAGCCGTGGAAGATCGAGGAAGGGAGCGTCGGGCCCTATTGGGGCATGTTCGACGCGAGCCGGAAAGCGAAATTCTCCTGGAGCGGCCCGGTCATCCATCCGGAACATTGGAAGCTCGCGACGCTGGCGCTCGCGCTCGGATTCCTGCTCTCGCTCCCAATCCTGCGCGTCGGCACTGCGACGGCCGGCGAGGCCGGCTTGCTCGCGGTGTGCGCCAACGCGGTCGGGGCTTGGCTTGCCGCCATCTTCGGCTACTGGAACGGTCACTACTTCGTGCTGGGCGCCGCCATCGCGCTGGGCATGGGCGGCACCTTGCTGGTGCCGCTGATCCTGATCGCGCTCGCCCGCATGGAGGAGATCGCCGCCGTCGCGTTCGGCGAAAAACGGCGGCGCCTCCTGGCGCCGGCGCCGATCACCGACCCGATGCTCGCGCCGAAGGTCTCGATCCACATCCCGGCCTGCCGCGAAGCGCCGGACATGCTCAAGCTCACCCTCGATGCGGTGGCGCGGCTCGACTATCCCAATTTCGAGTGCGTCGTCGTCATCAACAACACGCCGGATCCGGCCTTCTGGCAGCCGATCGAAGAGCATTGCCGTTCGCTCGGCGAGCGCTTCAAGTTCGTCTATGCCGAGACGCTGGCGGGCTTCAAGGCCGGTGCGCTCCGGCTTGCGCTCACCCATACCGCCGATGATGCGACGGTCATCGGCGTGATCGACGCCGACTACGTCGTCCATCCCGACTGGCTCAAGGATCTGGTGCCGGCCTTCGCCGACCCGGCGGTCGGGCTGATCCAGGCGCCGCAGGATCATCGCGACGGCAGCCGCAGCGTCCTGCACCACGCGCTGAACGGCGAATATGCCGGGTTCTTCGACATCGGCATGGTTGAGCGCAACGAGGCGAACGCCATCATCATCCATGGCACCATGTGCCTGATCCGCCGCGCCGCCCTGGAGGCCGCCGGAAGCTGGTCGAGCGACACCATCGTCGAGGATACCGATCTCGGCCTCACCATCCTGGAGCTCGGCTGGCGCGCGCTCTACACCAACCGTCGCTACGGCCACGGGCTGCTGCCCGACACGTTCGAGGCGTTCAAGAAGCAGCGCCACCGCTGGGCCTATGGCGGCGTGCAGATCATTCGCAAGCACTGGCGCCGCTTCCTGCCCGGCGCGAGCCGGCTCACGGCGGATCAGAAGCGCGAATACGCGCTCGGCTGGCTCAACTGGCTCGGTGCCGAAAGCCTCGGCGTTGCGGTTGCGATCCTCAATCTGATCTGGGTGCCGGTGGTGGCATTCGTCGGCATCGCGATCCCGGACAAGATCCTGACCGTGCCGATCATCGCCGCCTTCCTGGTGTCGCTCCTCCACTTCGCGATGCTGTATCGGCTGCGCGTCTCGATCCCGCTCGGCCAGATGATCGCTTCCGTCCTGGCGGCGATGTCGGTCCAGTGGACCGTCGCCCGCGCGGTCGCCGACGGCGTGATCAAGGATCGCCTGCCGTTTGCGCGCACCACCAAGGGCGGACTGGGCCGCCGCGCCCGCGAATTTCCCGCCTTCTGGGAAGCCGTCCTCGGCGCCCTGCTGGTGCTCGGCGCCGGCGTGCTGCTTGCCACCAACCCGCAGGATATTCGCGAGATCAACGTCTTCGCCGCGGTGCTGCTGATCCAGAGCCTGCCGTTCCTGGCAGCCGCGGCGCTGGCCGTGCTGGAGACGTCGCGCGCCAACGAGTTCGCGTTCTGGACCGCGATCGCCGCGCGGTTTGCCGAGGTCCTGCCCCGGCGCGCGCGTGTGGCGCATCAGGAATCAGCGATCAGCAATCAGAAATCGGTCCCCGGCGAGTAGAAGCTGTCGCTGCTTCTCATCTGTCATCCCGGGTCTGCAGCTCACCGCTGCGCGTTGCGCTGCGCCCGGGATAACAGCTCCTATCCCGGCAGCGCCGTCTCCACCAGCCGCGCCCAGTACGAGGCGCCGACCGGGATGACGTCGTCGTTAAAATCATAGGCCGGGTTGTGCAGGCCGGCGCTGTCGCCGTTGCCGACGAAAATGAAGGCGCCCGGCCGCGCCTGCAGCATGAAGGAGAAGTCTTCCGCCCCCATCACCGGGTCGACGTTGACGTTGACACGGTCCGTGCCGGCGATCTCCGCCGCCACCGTCGCCGCGAAGGCGGTCTGCTGCTCGTGATTGCGCGTGACCGGATAGTCGCGGGTGTAGGTCAGGCGCGCGGTGGCGCCATGGAGCTGCGCGGTTCCCTGCACGATCTCCTTGAGGCGCCGTTCCAGGAGGTCGCGCGTCTCCGGGCGGAAGCTGCGCGCGGTCCCGCCCAGGCGCGCGGTTTGCGGAATGACGTTGTCGACATTGCCGGCCTGGAACACCGAGATCGACACGACGGCGGCGTCGGCCGGGTCGACGTTGCGTGAGACGATCGACTGCACCTGGCTGACGATGTGCGCGCCGACCAGGACCGGGTCGACGGTGAGGTGCGGCCGCGCCGCGTGGCCGCCGACACCGGTGATCTCGATACCGATGCGATCGGCCGCCGCCATGATCGGCCCCGGCCGGATGGCGAACTCGCCCACCGCAAGCCCGGGGAAATTGTGCATGCCGTAGACTTCCTCGATGGCGAAGCGCTCCATCAGGCCGTCCTTGACCATCGCGTTCGCGCCCGCCCCGCCCTCCTCGGCGGGCTGGAAGATCACCACCGCGGTGCCGGCGAAGTTGCGCGTCTCCGTGAGGTATTTGGCGGCGCCGAGCAGCATTGCGGTGTGGCCGTCATGGCCGCAGGCGTGCATCTTGCCGGGCACGGTCGAGCGGTAGGGAACGCTGGTCTCCTCGGCGATCGGCAAGGCATCCATGTCGGCGCGCAGGCCGACGACCTTGCGGCTACTGCCGGGTCCTTTGCGTCCGCGAATGACGCCGACCACGCCGGTGCGGCCGATGCCGGTGACCACCTCGTCGCAGCCGAACTCCTTGAGCCTCTCGGCAACCGTCGCGGCGGTGCGATGCACGTCGTAGAGAATTTCCGGGTGGGCGTGGATGTCCTGGCGCCACGCGGCGATCTCCGGCTGCAGGGCGGCGATGCGGTTGACGATCGGCATGTCTTCCTCCCGGCGCGGACGAAACGCGGCGCGTGTTGCGTGAAGTGAAGCCTAGCAAATCCGGTGCCGCCTTGGCGAACGATCGGCGCGGTCTGTAGCTCGCACGAGCGACAGCGACATGCGGAAGCGCCGTCGCCCGGGGTATCGCGACGCTGCGCTCATCCGGGCGACAAGGTCACTCCGTGCCGGCGATGCCGGCCGCCTGCACCACTTTCCCCCAGCGCACGACCTCCGACTTGACGAAGCCGCGCATGTCCTCGACCGGAGGCGTCGCCATCGGCACCAGGCTGAGCCTGGCGATCTGCTCCTTCATCTCCGGCGCCTCGAGGATGCCCTTCAGCGTCGCATGGAGCTTGTCGACGATCGGGCGCGGCGTCTCGGCGGGCGCGGTGAGCATGAACCAGCCCGCCACGTCGAAGCCGGGAACGCCGGACTCGTCGACGGTCGGGACCTGCGGGAACGCGGCGAGCCGCGCCTTGGTGGATACGCCGATCGCCCGCACCTTGCCGGCCTGGATCATGCCGGCCGCCGGCGGGATGTCGCAGAACATGAGCTGGATGTGCCCGGCGATCACGTCGTTCAACGCCGGCAGGCTGCCCTTGTAGGGCACATGCGTCATCTGGATGCCGGTCATGCTCTTGAGCAGTTCGGCATAGAGATGGTGCGGCGCGCCGACGCCGCCCGATCCGTATGACAGTTGCCCCGGATTGCTTTTGGCGAAGCCGATCAGCTCCGGCACCGACGTCACCGGCAGCGACGGATTGACGAGCAGAATGAAGGGCGCCTGCGCCACCATCGCCAACGGCACGAGGTCGGTGCGCGGATCGTAGGGGAGGTTCTTGTAGATTGCGACATTGATCGCCATGGGGGTCGGCGTCGCCATCAACAGCGTGTAGCCGTCGGGCACCGATTTCGCCACCGCGCTGGCGCCGATCACCGTGCCGGCGCCGGGTTTCATCTCGATCAGCACCGGCTTGCCGAGCTTCTCCTCGAGCTTCTGGCCGACCAGGCGCGACATGATCTCCGTGCTGCCGCCCGGCGTATAGGGCACCACGATGGTGACCGGCCGCACCGGATAATCCTGCGCGGCCGCGCCCGCCACGCCCGCCAACACGAGCCCCAGGGTGATCGCCGTCAAGACGCGCATCGACAGCATGACTCCCCTCCTCCCGTGCCCCCGGGCTCAGCGCGCCATGGAGCGCAGGTCCGAAGTGCGTTCGGCTCGAACCGTACCTTCATCCGCCGCAGCGCTTCCAAACGGCGGCGACTTCCTCATCGGTCGCCAATTGCGTTTTCCCTCACGTAGCGCCTGTTGCCGGCGCGTCACTTCTTCGACCTGCTCGTCGCTCAGTCGATACGGCCGGTCGTGGTGCGCGACATGAGCAAAGAGCGCCTCGGCTGCCGCATCTTGAGCCTCGTCGGGCAGTTGCCGTACCTGAGCGATCGCCTGTTCGAGCAATTTTGTCATGTCGATCTCATTCCCGCATAGCTCGATACGTCACTGCAGCACAGAGGCAGGCCTTGGCGCTTGGCCAGCCAGGGGGCGACCACCGGCTCTCCCCAGGGAGCGAACGGTGAGCGGCTATGCCCAGTCGTGGTGATGACCGGCCCATATGTCCATATTTCTGAGCCCTGGCCATGGGGACCGCGCTATTGACCTCACCCGGAGCGGCCCTGAACACGACTGCGCGAGCCCGTAGCTCAGCTGGTAGAGCACTTGACTTTTAATCAAGTGGTCCTGGGTTCGAGTCCCAGCGGGCTCACCATGGCTTGACTGGTCTGTTTATAGTTCAATGACTTGGACCTATGTTTTTGGCAAACCTGCTAAGGTTTGCCAATTCGTGTTCCTGTTTCGATCAGCATCGCACCTGCACTGCGTGCCAACTTCTTCTTGTTCGCCGCCCGTGTGTAGCGTTCCGGCTCGCGAAGGGTGGTCCAACCGAACCACGCCATCAGTTGGTGCGCAGTCGCACCATGATCGGCGAGCCTCGTTGCCGACGCCTTGCGCAGCCCGTGTGCGGAATAGCCCTTCGGGACGCCGGCTACGTCGCACATTTCTCGGAACCAGTTTCCAAAGCCCGCTGCAGTGAACGGCTTGCCAAAATCGGTCGTGAGGAAGGTGAGATTGTCGCTTGCCATGGCGGCAAGTGCTTCCGCCAGCTCCGCAGCAAGGGCACACCCTCGACCAGCGTTCCCGCTGCCCGATAGGTGAATTCACCATCGCGTACATGTTGGCGCCCCAGGCCGACAACGTCGCCGCGGCGAGAACCGACATTCAGTAAAAGCTCCAGAGCAAGCCTTGCGCGCGTGCCGATCGCGTGGTGTTCGCCATAGATCGCGATGTGGCTTTCGTCCCACGTCTTGAACCCCTCGCCCTTGATCTCCGGACGCTTGACGCCGACGGTTGGATCGTCCTTACGCATTTTCAATGCGATGGCATATTCCATCAGCGCGTGCAGCGTCTTGAGGAAGTTGCGGGCCGCGGCTGGCGTCGTCCACTTCGCTGCAACCATCCTGTCGACGTGACCGCGCTCCAAGTGCAACACGCGCTTGTCGCCGTGCTCGGCTCGGAGAAATGCAAGTCCCACGCGACATCGAGTTTTTCCTGTTCAGGCCGGAGCGTAAATCGCGGGAAGTTGGCGCCAC
>JBJMSU010000007.1:0-10361 GCA_045801465.1 Xanthobacteraceae bacterium
GCGCTTCGTGCGTGAGGGCCGGTGGGACCGAATCGATCGGGAAAACCTGGCCGAGGAGATCGAGTCGTTGGGGCGCGAGCAATTCAACAAGCTGGAGAGCGCGCTGCGCGTGCTGTTGCTGCACATATTGAAATGGGATCACCAGCCCGACAAGCGCACGCGAAGCTGGGCACTGTCGATCAAGGCGCAGCGGATGGAAATCGAGGATATCATCGGCGACAATCCCGGTCTCAAGCCGCGTATCGACGAGGCGATCGCGCGCGGCTACCGCAAAGCGCGCGTCGAAGCAATGCGTGAAACCGGACTGGAGGAGGATCGCTTCCCAACGCTGTGTCCCTACGCTTGGGACGACCTGATGGTGCGAGACATTTCGTTATAAAATTACCGTTGGAGCCGGGCCGGCCCGGGGGCTTCGGCCGGCACCTCCCCGCGGTCGTGCGGCCAGGCGGCGATAAGGTCACAGCAGGGGAAATGGAATAGGCTCACCTTCGCGGCTGTTACATTGAAGCCGTACGGTCTTCAGTTACAGGGAGGAGTTCCTCATGTCCGCCACTGCCGGTCGCCTTGTCCTGGTCGCCCTCGCCTGCGCGGTCGCGGCGCCGGCGAGCGCGCAGCTCCTGCAGCGCAAGGACCTGTCCTACGCAATCGCCAAGACGATCGCGGAAAACGCGCTGGAGGACTGCAAGGCCAGGGGTTATGCCGTCTCGGTCGTGGTGGTCGACCGCGGCGGCGACACCATGGTGGCGCTGCGCGCCGACGATGCCGGCCCGCACACCATGGAGAACGCCCGCCGCAAGGCCTACACGGCGCGCACCTTCCGCATGACCACGGAAGACTTCGTCAAGGAAATGGCGAGCCGGCCGGTGCGGCGCGAGCAGACCACCCTGCCCCACGTGATCGCCATCCCGGGGGGCGTGCCGATCAAGGTCGGCAACGATGTGATCGGCGGGATCGGCCTCTCCGGCTCGCCCGGCGTGGACGAGCCGTGCGTACGGGCCGGCCTCGACAAGGTCGCGGACCAATTGCGATAATATGGCCAGATAAATTTACGGTGATCGCGACAACGGTGAACCAACCGCCGCGTACGATGTTCTAATACCGCCGATTTGAAGTTCCTACAGCGCTTGCCGCGAACTCGTGTAGGAACTTCAAATCGAAACCAGCATTAGTGAATGCGCGGCGGCGCTTTCCGCCATCCGTGAGTTCACGTCATGCGTTCGAGGGGCGTGTTTTTCGCGGCGCTGGCGGTGTCGGCGCTGTTTTCTACCGCTGCCTTCGCCGGTGTGACCATCAGCATCGACAAGAGCATGCAGCAGATGTCCGTCTCGGTAGATGGCGTCAAGCGCTACACGTGGCCGGTCTCCACCGGACGCGCCGGCTACGCCACGCCCTCCGGCGCCTACACCCCGTTCCGCCTGGAAGAGGATCATTATTCGAAGGAATGGGACGACGCACCCATGCCGCATTCGATCTTCTTTACCCCCAAAGGCCATGCCATCCACGGCTCGTTCGAGACCAAGCGCCTCGGCACGGCGGCGTCGCATGGTTGCGTGCGCCTGGCGCCGAATAATGCCGCAACCTTGTTCGCGCTGGTCAAGCAGGAGGGCTTAGGCAACACCAAGGTCGTGCTCACCGGTGAAGCCGCGCCGATGGTCGCCCGCCGTCCGGCCCGATCGGAGCCGCAGGGCGAGCCGCTCGAGCTGCAGCCTAATCAGTCGCGCGCCGCGGCGCGGCCTGCCGATCCGCAACCATACGGGTATCAGCCATACGGCACGCGCTCGGGCTCGCAGCAGCAGTACGCGGTCGAGCCGCGCTACCGCCAAGAATACCCGGCTCAGCCTCGCTCCCAGCCGGAATACCGCGTTCAGCAGCGCTACCAGCAAGAGTATGCGGCCGAGCCCCGCTACCGTGAGCCGGCCTACACCCAGCCGTACGACCGTCGGCCAGCCTATGGGCAGCCGCAATACCCGGCGTATCCCCGCTCCCCCTATTGAGACCGCTCAGCGCGCCGTTAGAGCCTGATCCCGAAAAGCCTGGTCCGGACCTGATCCGCGCAGGACACGGGGTCTTCGAAAAATGATCACGCTTCACCAGCAGGCTCGTGATGACGATTCGATGAAGCGTCATCACGCGCTAGCGGATCGCAGCCCACTCGCCGGCGAGGCGTCGGTCGCCGGCACACGCCGCTCGGCGAGCCGGCGGTAGAGCCCTACATATTCCTCAGCCATGCGGCGGGCGGAAAAGCGCCGTTCGAATCCGGCGCGCACGCGCGCGCGGTCGAGCACGTGCAAGCGGCCGATCGCCGCGAGCGCCTCCTCCTCGGAGTCCACCACGAAGCCGGTCACACCGTCGTCGATGATCTCGGGCACCGACCCGCGCCGCATGGCGATTGCCGGCGTGCCGCATGCCATCGCCTCGATCATCACCAGGCCGAATGGCTCGGGCCAGTCGATGGGAAAGAGGAGCGCCGCCGCCTGAGCAAGAAACGTCTGCTTGCCGCGTTCGTCCACCTCGCCGACGAACTCGACATCGTCGCCATCGAGCAGCGGCTGCAGCCGCTCCTTGAAATACCGGTTCTCGCCGCGCGGTACCTTGGCGGCGATGCGCAGGCGCCGCCCCGCCGCCTGCGCCCATCGGATAGCGGCGTCCGGTCCCTTCTCAGGTGCGATACGGCCGAGAAAGGCGAGAGAGCCGTCGGTCTCGAGCGAGGGCGCCAGCGTGTCGGGCGGCATGCCGTGATAGACCGTGCCGAGCCAATTGAGCTCCGGTAGCGGTAAGCGCTGGCTGTCGGAAATGGAAACGAACGGCGCGTCGGGAAAGCTGCGCAGCGTCGGTGCGACGAACGGCAGATCGAGGCGGCCGTGCAGGGTCGTGAGGAAGGGCACACCGAGCCGGCGCAGCAGCGGCAGGTGCAGCCAATCGACATGGCAGTGAATGACATCGAAACGGGGCGCCATGCTGGCGAGCAGCTCGAGCAGCACGGCGTGGACGGCATTAGGGTCGGGCCGCGGGCGGCTCAGGCGAACGGCGTGCGGCCAGACCGGAACGAGGGCGGCGCTGGTCACGGAATCGGCGCTGGCGAACAGTGTCACGTCGTGACCCGACGCGACCAGTTCCTCGGTCAACCAGGACACCACGCGCTCGGTGCCGCCATAAAGCTTCGGCGGCACGCTCTCGGCGATCGGCGCGACTTGGGCGATTCGCATGCGGCCTGCTGTTGCTCCTGCTGGCGCGCGGTGTGTCTTCGCCTGTCCGGCATTTGCGCCAATCCCACGCCGTCAACGAATGTTGGCGCCACCGGTTCCAGTCGGCGGCGAAATCGGCAAGCTTGTGGAATCGAAAAAGGCGCCCGGACCGGCAGGGCGCTTGCGCACCGAAAGCCCGCCAAACCATTGGCAAATGGAATAGACTGGCTCGCGCGGCTGTTAGAACCCGAGCCGAACGGCTTCATGAGAGGGAGGATTAAGATGTTGAAGACGCTCTGTCGCCTGAGCCCGGTGGCGCTCGCCTCGATGCTCGTGTGCACGCTTGCTTCGCCAACCGATGCGCAACTGCTCGCCCGCAAGGACCTGTCGCTGGCCACGGCGCTGACGATCGCGCAGACGGCCTATGAGACCTGCACGGCGCAAGGATATCGCGTGTCGGTGACTGTCGTCGGCCGCACCGGCGAGGTGCTGGTTCAGCTGCGCGGCGACAACGCTTCGCCGCACACCATCGAGAACAGTTTCCGCAAGGCCTATACGTCGCGCACGTTCCGCATCCCGTCAGGCGAAATGGTCAAGCGCCTGAAGGACAATCCCCAGCTCGGCGCGATTCACCTCACGAATGTGATCGCCGCTCAGGGCGCGCTGCCGATCAAGATCGGTGAGGAGGTGATTGGTGCGGCCGGCGTGTCCGGGGCGCCGGGCGGCGACAAGGATGAGGTCTGCGTGCAGGCGGCGCTCGACAAAGTCGCCGATCAGCTGAAGTAACGCGTTATACGGCCGACGAGCTCGGGCCGATCAACTCGGGTCGTCCCCGCGGAGGCGCATAGGCGCTAAGATAAGCGACCAGCCAGAGTGAACGACCTCTATCCTTCGAGACGCGCCCTTTGGGCGCTCCTCAGGACGAGGTCTATCCCAGCGATCCTCATGGTGAGGAGCGTCGCGAAGCGACGCGTCTCGAACCACAGGATCGCGTTCACTCCTTATGTTAGCGCCTATGCGCGGAGGCAGGGACCTATGACCACGTCAAAGCCCATTTCGCAACGTCGGTGGTCCCCCGCCTTCGCGGGGCAGGCATAGATTCCCGCTTGCACGGGAACGACCCAAGTTCGTCAAATCAAGCGGCGGCCTTGTGCATGACGGCGCCGGAATAGGCGCCTTCGATCGCCTGCACGGACTTGGTGATCGCCGTCCACAGCCGTCCGATTTCCGCCGCTGCCGCCGAGTCGGCATCGAATTCGCGCGCGCCCTCGCCGGCCGCCAGCGAGATGCAGAAATTCGTCCGCTGCGTGATCTGGCCGCCCCAGATAGGTACGCGCAGCTTGGCCAGGCCTTCGCGCGCCTGGGTGACGATCGGCGCCTCCTGGTCCTCGCGCTTGACCGGCGCGGCGTTGACGACCACCGCATAGGGCTTGCGGGCGGCGCGGCAGGTCTCGATCGTTTCGCGCACCGCGGTGAGGTCGAATACGGTCGGCCGCGTCGGAATGACGACCAGCGTGGCCGCCTTGATGGCGTCGCTGACGACGGCGGAAACCGTCGGCGGCGTGTCGATGAAGGCCCAATCGTAATCGCGCTTCGCGGCTTTCAAGATCTCCGGCACTCCGCGCACGCCGCTCTTCAGGATCGGCTCGCCGGTGCCGCGCAGGCCGTGCCACAGGGTCAGCGATCCCTGGGGGTCTGCGTCGATCAACAGGCAGGGCCGTGACGACTTGTGCACGTGCGCAGCGATATGTGCGGTCAGGGTGCTCTTGCCCGAACCACCTTTACGCGACGCGAAGACGATAACATTCATGGATGCGCTCCCCAGCGGGTCTCGTGTTAATGAATAAGGAGAACCTGCCCCATTTGTGGTTAACGAGCAGTTAATATGTAAGGAAAAAGACATATCGCGGCCGTTGCGCGCGTTTGAATTGCAAAAGCAGATTCGGCTCCATTGGATCGCCGCGTTGCTTCTCGCGGGAGATGCGGCACCTCCGCAGTCGTACGGACAAGACGTCGCGAGCGCGAAATTCTTGCACGACTTGCCGCCCGGCTAGCCACGATCGCGATGCGAGATTTCCACCACGCGGGCCCGCTCGGCCAGTTGCTCGACCAACTGCTCGGCGGCGGCGCGGTTCTTCTTGTCGAGATTGGCGTCCCACTCGTCAAGCAGGTAGATCGCGGCATCCGTGTAGGATGCGATCTCCTGGAGCGATTGCAACTGCCGCTCGCCGGACGAGAATCCGCGCTTGCGACGGCGCCCACTCTTGGTGGTCGGCGACTCTTTTGCGGCCGCTGTTTCGGCCTGCTCGGGCGCGACGCTGTCGCCGAACTGAAATGCCAGCCGCTCGGTCGTCGGCCAGTAATAGGCCCTGGTCTTGACCATCGCTTTCAACGCGGCGAGCAAGGTCGACTTCCCGGAGCCGTTGGCGCCGCGCACGTTGATGCGGCCCGTCGGCTTGGCCAGCACCGCGCGCAACGCCTCGTCCAGCGAGGCGAGCTCGATCGTCTCTTCGCCTTCGCGCAGGATCAGCCGATCGAATTGGACTCGCTCGTCGTGCGCGGGATCGGGCGCCGGGCGCATGTTGTCGGTGACGCCGGCGATCCGTGCCCAGATGGCGACGAGCTCGTTCCATCCGGATGCGAGCTGGTGCACGTCGTGCGTCATCTCGATCTGGCGTGGCAGCGTGGCCGCCATGCCGATCAGGACCGCGGCGTCCGTGCTGTCGCGCGCCGCGATCATGATCATTACGCCGAACACGACTGCCAGCGCGAGAATGCCGCCGGTGGCGCTCATCCCCTCGCGCGCCAGCACCGCCCTGATCTGCGCGCGCAACGCCTCGCGCAAGCGCGACTTGAAGCCGGCGAGCCACAGTCGAAGATTGTAACGGTTGCCGACGAATACGTTATCCCACGCCGTGTACCCTTGCGCGGTCATGCGGTTCGTCATCTGCTGGTTGAGAAGATAGGCGCTGGCGATCGGATTGCGCAGCATGAGCTGCACCGTGAGCAAGACCACGAACACCAGCGCGTAGGCAACCGGCAACCCGGCATCGATCTCCATGCCGAGCACGATCGAATTGAACATGAGCCCGAGCAGCAGCTTCAGATCGCCCTCGAGCTCGTACATGAGATGAAAGAAGATGTAGAACGTCTCGCCGGTGAGAAACGGCTCGACCTGCTCGCGCATGGTCTTGTCGTTGAGCAGCCTGGTCTCGTGGCGGTTGAGGCGGGCGAAGCGCAGCACGTAGCGGCCGAATGCGCCGTAGCCCGCCTGCTCGGCGAACACCCAGCTCACCGCGCCGGAGATGTAGGACGCCGCCTGGGCACAGAAGATCCAAAGCAGGTCGGTGACGACGAAATATCCACTGGCGACGTCACGCCCGGCCTTGATGACGAGGTAGGTGGTCGTGGCGGAGAGCAGCGCTTCGAGCACGAGCAGCGCCAGCATGAAATAGAGCGGGCGGCACAGGATGAGGCTCGCCACCTCCAGGCGCCGCGGCGGCGGCAGCGTCCCCGACGGGGCGGGCGCCTGCACGCCCGCCGCGCCATCGAGTCCGGGCACCGCTTGGGTCGACATGGTGGCGTTCTCCGCGGGTTCCTAATTCACTCGGAGGGCTCGAGTGCGTGCTCGGGCGAGCGGCGGCGTTGCCGCTCGATCGCCTGGTGAACGCGATCGAGCGCGAGCGTCAGGAAGCGAAATCGTTCGTCATCCATGGCGTCATCGGCGCGGCGCTCGAGCGACCAGTGCAGGATGCTATCCGCCTCCTGCTCGATGGAGTCCAGCCGATCGGGATCGGCGCCACGCGTCTGCGACAGCATTTCCAGAACGCGCTCGGTTGCCTCCGTCGTCGCATCATGCTTGCTCCGGTTGATGCGGCTGCGTATGGCCGCGTAGGACACGCCGGCGAGAGTACACAGCATCCATCCCATCCAAAAGAGACTCTCGAACGTATCGTAAAGGCTCTTTTGCTCGCCGTTAACGTAGGCCGCAACCCCGGGATGGCTCGGCAGCACGATGTCCTTGTCGGTATCGGGGGCCTCCAGCTGGTAGGCGAAGGGAAGCTCGGCCGTAATCTTCGACTTGTTGGTGAACAACAGCCGGGCGATCTCGCCCGCCGGCCAATCGAACATCGAGCTGCGCGCCACCAGCCGCCGGCTTACCGCGACCGTGTCAATGCTCTCGTCCGGCACGGCCGGGCTGCCCTGCAGTGCGCCGCGCGCGATCTCGAGCTTCTCCAGCGTCGGATTCCGCTTGGCGATGGCCTCGGCCTCCTTGGTGGCGAGAAAATCCGGTGCGCCGTTTCCGGCCCTGGTGATCGCCGCCACCGCGTCGGCGATCACGCCATGGCCTACCGGACCGACGACGAAAAAAGCCGCCACGCGTTTCTGCCGCACGGCCGCGGGCACGTCGTTCACGTTGAGCTCGACGCGGTGAACGCTCTCCGGCGAGACTTCGTAATAATTGAGAATGCGGTCGAGAATGGCGCGGTTGAGTGCCGTGCCGTGCACGATGCCGACCGACTTCTCCTTGAGGTCGGCGACTTTCTCCACCCTGCCGTTGGCCGGCACGATCAGCAGGACCGGCTCGCGCCGGAGGATCGCGATGGTGCGGCCGTTGGTGGGGATGGAGAGATCCGGCCGCACGATCGCCAGGTCGACGTCGCCCGATTCAAGCGCCTTGGCGGTTGCCTGCGGATCGGACGTCGGCACGCCGACCAGGCGGATGAACGAGCTTTCCGCGGTGAACACGGAATGGAGCGCCGCGAACAGGCGTTGGCCTTCGCTGCCTTCCGGGCCGATCGCGACCCGATAGGTGATCCTGGCGAAATTATACACGCCGGCAACAATGCCGATGATGGCGAGCGCGACAAGCCAGGCGATCACGCCCCAACTCACGCCCATACGCCGCCGCCGCGCCATGCTGGATCTCCCAAGCACTGCGCCGGCGGTCACGTCTTCACGGTGGGCCGAGCGATCACGTCAGGAGATGCATTCTGCTCGCTCGCCCGCAACGCTGCCTCACCCTCCGACGCCCATGGTGAGCTTCCGCATTCTCGTGCGTTGTCAAACGCTTGATCGAAAAAATCGTTCCCTGGGCCGCCTGCCCTCACTTCTTTTCGAGCATGAGCTGGCCCTGTTTCTGGATCAGGGTTTTGGCTTTCTCGGCGACCGTGGCGAGCAGCCATGGCAGCTCGACCGCAATGCGGACATGGTCGTCCGCCACGTCGATGGTGCCGTTGGTGGTCTGTCCCAGCATGGCAACGCGCAGGTCGAGGTGATCGCCCGACCAGTTTTCCTCGAGCACCGCGAACTGGGGGCCGAACGTACTACGCGTGCGTTCCAATCCCGACTTCAGGCGGCGGACCGCTTCCTCCCGTCCCAAGCGATGCGGGACTGATACGACAACCGGCTTCGACATCAGCATCTCCATGAAGGCCACGCTTCATGTAGGATGCCGCGCGCCGTTGCAAAAGAGTTGTAAGGCTATCGGTGCTCCAGCGCCGTGCGCACGCGCGTGACGGTTTCGGCCGGCGTGCGCGAAACCTGCTCGACGAGATTTGCCACCTCCTCGCCGCTCAGCGGGTCGACATCGATCTTCAGCTTCTCCGCCTCGGCGAGGTAGGCCGGGTCCTTGACGGCGGCGTCGAAGGCGCGCCGCACCGCCGCCACCCGCTCGGGCGGCACCTGCGGCGGCATGAAGAAGGGCCGGCCGTATTCCAATCGGGCGATGACCAGCCGCAACGCCGCGCGATCGGCATCCGTCTTCGCGCTGTCGAGGATCAGCGGAACGCCGGTAAGCTCGGGATGCCCCTTGAGCGCCCATTGCGCGACCACCCTCACCTTTTTTTCTTCGAGCCAATTGGAATTCAGCGCCTTCAGGGTCGACCAGTTGGTGGCGCCGTTGCCGTGGATCTCGCCGCGTTCCATGGCGAGATGGATCTTGGGCGTGCTCTCGTATCCGGTGATGATCTTGAACTTCAATCCGAACACATGGTTGGCCAGCAGCGGAAAGTCGTACTGGGTCGAGCCGGGCGCCTGCGCGCCAACGATGACCTCCGTGCGTTCGAGATCGGCAAGACTCTGCGCCGGCGCCGTGTGCCAAAGATAAGTGACCTGCGTCTCGCGGTTGGTGGAGCCGATCCAATTGAACTTCACCGGATCGAACCTTGCGCCCGCCGGCTGGAACAGCGGCGTCGTCGGCATGCCATTGAACGAGGCGCCGATCGCGGTGCCGTCGAACGGGCCGGCCGCATACAGCTGGTTGGTCATGGTCAGGCTGCCGGCGCCGGGCTGGTTCTGTACGATGACGGTCGGGTTGCCGGGCACGTGGGCGCCGAGATGGCGCGCCAGCAGGCGGGCGTTGATGTCGTAGCCTGACCCGACCGCGACCCCGACCACGATGCGCAGCGTCTTGCCCCGGTAGAACGCCGCCACGTCCTCCTGCGCCGCCGCCGGCACGGCCAACAAGCCGGCCGCCAGCATGGCCGCGCCCAGTCCCCTGATCATGCGGAACTCCCTTTTCCGAATATAACCCAAAGTACATCTTACAGAATCGGCGGCGGCGGACTACATTGCCGCTATCGTCAACAACCGAAAGGAGGTGATCCAGTGTCCTATCGCCATTGTCCCCGAGAAGGCACGGAACACCTGAATTTCAGGGAGTTTCTGAGCCGCTGACCCCGATGCTCCGCATCTGGGGGCACACTGGGGACACAAAACGGCGAACTACCCCCGGCTTCGCCGGGTTGGTCGCCATCTGCGGCCGTTGGAAGGCGCGGGCTCAGCCCCGCGCCTTCTCCCTGATTAGCGATACAGCCGCATCAATCACGAAGAGGCTTGGAATACGGGTGGGGATATCCAGAACAGGGTGCTGACGAGCCATTCCAATACCGTACCTATTGGACTCAACAAAGAATTGAAGCCAAATAAAAGAGAATACCGCCCTCCGGTGACCTCAATGTGTGCTGGCGCGAAGATTGTCGGCGCCTGTCGAAGGTGAGCAAGTGAACCGCGTCGCCAAGCTGGCGATGGCTGCCAAGCCGTCCGTTGATTTCTGCGGCTACATGCCGGCGCATGAACTAGACTGCTTTGGACTCACCACTTGGCAGGCTTTGGGTGTACGGTGTCGCAATGCCGGGCGACCCACTATTGTGCCGCCAGAACGCCGCGCGTTGC
>JBJMSU010000129.1:0-3410 GCA_045801465.1 Xanthobacteraceae bacterium
TTTACGCCTCCGGGTCACCCAGGTCTGCGCATAGGCGCTGAGATAACGAGTGAACGCGATCCCGTGGTTCGAGACGCGTCGCTTCGCGACGCTCCTCACCATGAGGGATCGCTACGATGGGCGTCAGATAGACCTCATCCTGAGGGCGGCCGAAGGCCGCGTCTCGAAGGATAGAGGTCGTTCACTCCGGTGCTGGGCTTATGTTAGCGCCTATGCGCCTTCGCGGGGACGACGACGGCTCGGATTGCGATTGATCCTGTCAAACGGGCAATGGATTCCCGCTTTTTGGCCGGGCAGATCGACACATATTGCCGTAGTTCGGTTGCCTGGTTGGAACTCCAAGAATTACAATACGAGCAACGAACAAACGAACGCTCAGCGGATAAGGGCGTCGCTTAAAGGGACAGCGCCATGGCCCGAATTCTCGAGCTCGTCTTGAACGGCCGCCGGCGCATCGATGCCGTTCCGGACAATCTGTTGCTGCTCGACTATCTGCGCGAAGTGGTCGGGCTCACGGGCACCAAAACCGGATGTGACGGCGGCGAATGCGGCGCCTGCACGGTGCTGGTGGACGATGCACCGCGGCTGTCCTGCCTGACGCTGGCGGCGAGCGTGCAAGGACGCCGCGTCGACACCGTCGAATCGCTCGGCCAGGACGGCCGCCTGTCCGCCGTCCAGCGCGGCTTCCACGAGAAGCTCGGGTCGCAATGCGGCTACTGCACGCCCGGCTTCATCATGGCTTCGGTCGGGCTGCTGCGCCGCAACCCGCATCCGAGCGACGAAGAGATTCTCGAAGGCCTGGGAAGCAACATCTGCCGCTGCACCGGCTACGTGAAGATCGTCGAAGCCGTGAAATACGCCGCCGAGCTGCAGGCCGCCGGAGTTGCGCCGTGAACGAGATCGTGCCCACCCATACGATCGGCGCCTATGTGCCGATGGTCGACGGCCCGGAGAAGGTTTCCGGCCGCGCCAAATACACGGCCGACTTCATCCGGCCGGGAATGCTGGCCGGCCGCATCTTCCGCAGCCCCTATTCCCATGGCGAGATTCTCGACGTCGATATCTCGGCGGCGATGATCCCCGGCGTGATTGCGATCGTTACCGGCGCCGATTGCGACAAGGCTTTCGGCGTCCTGCCCATCGCCCGCACCGAGTATCCGCTGGCGCGCGACCGCGTGCGCTATCGCGGCGAGCCGGTGGCCGCCGTGGCGGCGATCGACGACGCCACCGCCCGCGAGGCGGTGCGGCGCATCAAGCTCGAGGTGCGCGAGCTTCCCGCCTATTACACCGCCAGGGCGGCGCTGTCGCCCGAGGCCGTCGCGCTGCACGGGCACAAGCCCGGCAACCTCGAACGCGACGTGTTGTTCGAGCTCGGCAACATCGAAGCAGGCTTCGCGGCCGCCGACCTCGTGCGCGAGGGGACCTACAACTGCGCCGAGGTGTGCCAGAACCAGATGGAGATGCACGCGGCCGTGGCCGAGTACGACGCGGTGCGCGGCCGCATGACGGTGCATGCCAGCACCCAGGTTCCCTACTACGTGCATCTCATGCTCGCCCGCATCCTCGACATGGACATGTCGCGCATCCGGGTGGTCAAGCCGCATGTGGGCGGCGGATTCGGCTGCCGCACCGAGACGCTCAACGTCGAGCTGATCGCCGCGCTGCTGGCGCGCAAGGCCGGCGGTACGGTCCGCATCATGACAACGCGTGAGGAGACCTTCATCACCCATCGCGGCCGGCCGGAGACCGACATCCGGCTCAAGATCGGCATGCGGGCCGACGGCCGCATCACCGCGGTCGAATGCGAATGCGACCAGCGCGGCGGCGCTCACTCGGGTTATGGCGTGGTAACGATCCTCTATGCGGGCTCGATGCTGTACGCCATCTACGACCTGCACAACGTCAGGTACATCGGCCGTCGCGCGCTCACCAACACGCCGCCCTGCGGCGCGTTCCGCGGCCACGGCACCGTCGATATCCGCTTCGCTTTCGAAAGCCTGCTCGACCGGATGGCCGGCGAGCTTGGGCTCGACCCCATCGCGGTGCGGCGCGCCAATTACCTCCAGGCCCCGACGTTCACCGACAACGACCTCATGGTGAACTCCTACGGCCTTCCGGAGTGCGTGGATCACGTCGAACGGGCCAGCGGGTGGAAGAGCCGCAAGGGCAAGCTCCCCCGGGGCAAGGGCCTCGGCTTTGCCTGCTCGCATTACATCAGCGGCGCGTCGAAGCCGGTCAACTGGACCGGCGAGCCGCACGCGACCGTCAAGCTCAAGCTCGATTTCGACGGCTCGATCGTCCTGCTCACCGGTGCGGCGGAAATCGGCCAGGGCTCGTCGACGATCCTGGTGCAGGCGGTGGCCGAGGTGCTGGGCCTCGACCTCTCGCGCATCCGCATCGTATCGGGCGACAGCGACGTGGTGCCGAAGGATAACGGCTCGTATTCGTCGCGCGTCACCTTCATGGTCGGCAACGCAGCCATCGAGGCGGCGCAGAACTTGAAGCGCGTGCTGGTCGCGGCCGCCGCGCGCAAGCTCGAGGCGCAGCCGGAGGACATCGACTGCCTCGGCGAGCTCTACCGCGCCGGCGCCCAGGACAAGGGGCTCACCTTCGACGAGGTCGTGACCGAAGCGTTGAAGGACAGCGGCACCATCACGGTGACCGGCAACTACTCGACCATCCCGGAATCGCACGGCGGCAAGAAGTACCGCGGCGCGGCCATCGGCGGCACCATGGGCTACAGCTACTCGGCGCAGGTGGTCGAGGTCAGTGTCGACGAGGAGACCGGCGTGGTCACCGTCGACAAGGTGTGGGTGGCGCACGATTGCGGCAAGGCACTCAACCGCCTCACCGTCGAAGGGCAGGTGCAGGGCTCGGTGTGGATGGGAATGGGCCAGGCGATGAGCGAAGAGGCCGGCTACCACGACGGCCTCATGGTCATGGCCAATATGCTCGACTACCGCGTTCCGACCATCCGGGATTCGCCGCCGATCGAGGTCGGCATCGTGGAAAGCAATGATCCGCACGGCCCGTTCGGCGCCAAGGAGGCGGGCGAAGGCTCGCTCGCCGCGTTTCTGCCGGCGCTCACCAATGCCATTGCCGATGCGATCGGCATCCGCTTCAACGACCTTCCGGTGACCCCGGACCGCGTGTTCGAGGCGATCGAGAAGCGCGCGCGGACGCTGGGCAAGGAGAGCGGCGCGAAGGGAAACGGCGCGTGATGGGTGTCGCCGTGAGCATCCGCAGAGGCTGCTTCCTCCTGAAAGGCAAAGTCATCACGCTTGAGGTGCCGCAAACTCCACCTCCCCTTGAAAAGGGGAGGTCGCCGAGCCCGGCTTTGAGCCGGACGAGGCGGGTGGGGATCATCGTCGCGAGTCTCGATCCCCACCCGTTCGTCGCGGCCTCCGCTT
>JBJMSU010000142.1:0-17068 GCA_045801465.1 Xanthobacteraceae bacterium
GGCGACAACGAACCCTACGCCGTGCGCGACGAGACCGACTACACCATCCCTGTTCACGGCGAGCAGCGTGGGCTCATGAACACCGGAATCGAAATTCGCCAGGACCTGATCGGGGACCAGGCCGGGCAAAAGCGATGGGCAGATCGGTTGGCGCGGATTCTGCGTGCGATCGAGGCGAGCTTGCGGGCGGAGCGGCTGCTGTAGCCGCCTCTCAACGTGCTCGCACCAAGGCGAGCCAGACGCCGCCGCCGATCATGAAACCGCCGGAGAGGCGCGACAGCAGCCGTGTCCGGCTTGCCGAGAAGAACAGCCGTGCCCGGCCGGCCAGAAGCGCATAGATCGAATCGGTGATCGCGCCCGTGATCATGAAAGTGGCTCCAAGCAACGCCACCTGCGAGACGTGATCTTTGCTGAGGTCCATGAACTGCGGAATGAAGGCGCCGAAGAACACCAGCACCTTCGGATTGGACAGCAGCACCAGGAAGCCCTGCAGGAAGAACCCGCCGCGTGGTGGCGGCGGCGGCGCATCGGGATCGACGCCTTTCACTGGAGCGCGGATCAGCCTGATGCCGAGCCACACCAGATACGCCGCGCCCGCAAAGCGCACCCAATTGAACCAGTAGCCCATGGTCGCCATCAGCGAGGTCAGCCCGATCGCGACGATGCCGATCACGATCGCAAGACCCGCCTGGACGCCGGCGATATTGGTCAGCGCCGCGCGGGTGCCATGCCGCAGGCCGTTGGCAATCACCAGCGTGACCACCGGACCCGGCAATAGCGCCAGCGCGATGCAGGCGACGACAAAAGCCAGATACAGCTGAAGCGACATGGACAAGTGGCTCACAAAAACCGTGATGGCGGGGTTTTCCGGGTCTATCCCGCCCATGCACGTCTAGCCGGAAACGTCTCAGATAAAAAGACGTGGATGGAAACTCACTGTCCGCTGATCGCGGCGAGCATCCAGCGCGTCATGCCGCTTGAGCCGAGAAATTTCAGCGCGACGCCCTGAACGCCCGAGGCGGTGCCGTTGCCCTGCGCCACCGCGACCAGCAGGTCGCAGCGCCGCGACACCGCGATGCCGACGGCTGCGCGCCGCGAGCGGTCGGCCATGCTGAGTTCGTAGGCCCTGAGGCGGCCACGCATTTCTGCAATACGAAGCGGCTGGCCCGCTTCAACTGGAACGAAACGCTCGCTGATCAAATCGAGATCGGCCACGCGATCGACTTCGTCATCATCGGCCACGCCGCTGTCGCAATTGCAAAACCCGATCTTCGGCCGCACATAGATTTCGATCGCCTCGCCGCAAGCTTTAGTGTCGCAACGGAACGCGCGGCCCGCCGGCCAGCCGTCGCGGGCAAACGGCCAGGCGATCTCGCGCCAGCCCTCCACGTCGGAGGACGCATGCTGGTTGCCGGCAACGCCGCTCAACATCCCGATCGAAACTGCAAACGCAATCAGCGTTCCGCGCATCTCACATGACCCATCACCGCAGGCCGGCCACGCCGCGCGCGGCGCCGGTCAACTCCAGAATGTGCAGACCAGTGTTGGCGCGATCGACGATATAGACGTAGCCGCGCTCGTCGGTTTCGACATTGTTGGTCTGGATCGCGACCTTGCAGCGGTCCTTGCCCTCGATACTGACGCACCGCTTGTCGGTCGCCGCGGTGATCGAGGGAATGAAGTAGCCGACCTCAGTCGGATGATAGGGATCGCGAATGTCGAGCGCGCGCACGCCGGCATTGAAGAACGCGATGAACGCGATCTTCTTGTAGTAGACCGGCGCCATGCTCTCGTTGGAGGAGTGCGCGCCGAACCGCCCTCCCCGCTCGCAGAACGAGCCGCTGGCCTCGGCAACCGTGTAGCTCGAAATCATCATCGGGCGGCTCTCGACGGTGACGTCGGCGAACCACACCATTTGCCGAGGCTCGTTGCATTCGTTCAGGATCGCCTCGTCGACGATCATCACGATGTCGCGGGAGTTGCCGTCCCTGTCGCGGGCGAATTCGGCGATCGGCATGCCCTTCATCGGAAACGTCGTATGCGCGCCGTTGAACGCGGACAGATTCAGCCGCGAGATTTCCGGCAAGCGCAGATTATCCGGCGTCGGCTCTTTCGGTCCGTTGATCAGTTTGTCGCGATCGACGATCTGCAAGATGCCGCCCTTGTTGGTGCCATATCCGAAATAGACCCGGTTGGCTTCGGGGCCAACCGAGATCGGCCCGTGCAATTCGGTCGGCACCGCGCCGGTTGCGCCGGGCTCCTGGCCGGGAAGGCCGAAATCCCTGATCTTGAGCGGATGCGCGGGATCGCTGAGATCGTAGACTTGCGTCATGCGGCGGGTGCGCCAGTCCGGCGCGCCGGACACCAGAAAGGCGATGCCGGTGTCACATTCCCACCAACTCTTGTGCGTGTCCTTTAGCCCGCCGAGCCGCGTGATCAGAACAGGATTGGCGGGCTCTGCGACGTTCCAGATTTCATGCGCCTCGCTGCCGAAGGTGCGCAGCATATAAACCGCATTGCGGTCACCCTTGGGCAGTGCCTTGCCGTCACAGACACGCACCATCTGCGCGCCGCCGCCTTCATATTTTCCCTCTTGGCCCGGGATATGGCGCAGGTATTGCGGATGCGCCGGATCGGTAACGTCGAGGATCGAGGTGCCGTTCGGTTCGGCCTTCCCGGTGATTGGATTGATGGGAGCGGGAACGGCATCGGTGCCGCCGTGATGTCCGATATAGGCGATCCAGCGGTCGCCCTGATGATGGATGGTCGGCTGATAGGCGCTGCGCGCCTGCAGGTCGTTGTAGCCGACGAGGCGCATGTTCTTGGCTTCCGGCGGATCGCCTACCTTTTGCGACTGCGCCGCCGCCGGGGCGATCATCATCGCGCCCGCAACCGCAACCACGCAGCCGGTCTTGTGGCCCACAGCCTTGTTGTCCTTCATGACAGTCCTCCCTGATCACCGCCTATCCGCCGACATGCCGGCAGGATAGCAACTGTCAGCCGTGTTGGGCAGTCGGTCGAGGGGGATCAGTACGCAGCGGAGAGCAGCGCTGCGGCATCGGTGTCCGCCACCGGCCGCGGATGCTTGATGCCCAAAGCGGCGATCGCCGCCGCCACCTCGGGAATTCTCGCCTTGTCGAAACCGACCTCGCGCAGCCGCTGCGGAATCGGCAGCGCTTGCAGCAAGCCGGCGAGCGCAGCCGCCGGATCGTCGGCACTGAATGCGCGGGCGAGACGGGCACGAGCCTCCGCCGCCGCCACCAGATTGAAGCGGGTCACATGCGGCAGGATGATTGCGTGGGTCTCGGCGTGCGGCAGCCCGAGCCCGCCCAGCACGTGGGCGAGCTTATGGTGCAGCCCGGTGCCGGTCGTCAGCACCGTACCGGCGAGCCAGGCCGCAACCAGGCACTCGCCGCGCGCATCGCGATCGTCGGGCGCGGCAACCACTCGCTTGAGATGCACGGCCCAGCGCGCGAGCGCATCGGCCGCCAGCGCGACGGTGAACGGCGTGCGCTCGGCAACCCATAAGCTTTCGACGCAATGGGCGATCGCATTCATTCCGCTCGCCGCGCTCACTGCCGGCGGCAAGCCCATGGTGAGCTCGGGATCGTAAATAACAGTACTCGGCAGGACGCGCGGATCGCGCCCGGTGATCTTGCGTTCGCTTTCCGTCGTCCCCCAGATCGGCGTCGCCTCGGAGCCCGAATAGGTCGTCGGCACCGCCACGATGCGCAGCCCGGTGGCGAGCGCGATGGCCTTGCCCAGACCGATGGCAGCGCCGCCGCCGACCGCCACCAAGCCGTCGGCCCGGTTGTCCTGCGCGGCTTTCACGCCTGCCTCGGCGACGGCTTTTGGCACGTGCACGACCGCCTCCGCATGCAGGCCGGCGGCGCGCGCACCGAGCAATGTGACGATCCGGGCACCCAGACGCGCACCGCTGCCCGGAGTGGCGACCACCAGCGCGCGTTCGAAGCCGAGATGCGCCGCCTCCTCGGCCACGCGATCCACCGCGCCGGGCGCGAATACCACGCGCTGCGGCGTCACGTCGTGGACGAACGGCGGGATCATACGCCGCGAGCCCCGGACGCGGCGCAGCGCGAAGCGGGAGCGGACTGGTACGCTGCTGATCCGGGGCCCCGGTTCATTTCAGCACACCGGGGTCCCGCGGGTCTGCAGCGCAGCACTCGTGCTCTGCTGCCCCTCGCGGCCGCTGTGGCGGCCGCTCGCCCGGGACAAGCTCAATTGCCTTCGCGCCAGATGCCGAGGCTCTCCTGCATCGGCCGGTCGGAAATCGAGAACAGCACGGATTCTTTGGGCGCGGTGTGCGCGTAGCGCGTCCATGGCGGCACGACGAACACGTCGTTCGGCCCCCATTCCAGCACCTCGTCGCCGGCCTTGGTGGTGCCGCCGCCTTCGGCGCAGACGAAGATCGTCCCGTCGGTCGAACGGTAGGGCTCGCCCTTGAAGCCCTTGGGCAGGAGCGACAGATGCGCCCCCATGGTCGGCAGAGCCCAGCTGCCGGTGAGCGGGTTGACGTAGCGCACGCGCGCGCCGTGAGACTTGTCGATGTCGCCGGCCTTCTTCAGCCGTTCCAGGATCGGGCGGGTGCGGGCATACGTGTAGTTGATCACCGGGCTGCGTTTGAGATGCACCGGCGCGCCGTCGGGGAGCACGCCCGAGCCGTAGAATTCCAGCGAGTCGCCGTCCTGGCGCGAGGTGTTCTGCATCGCGTCGTCGAAGTGCTCGGCAAACGATGCCTCGAAATGGTTGACGGTGGGCATGTCGAGCACGTCGAGCCACAGCATCGGCTTGTCGGACGTGTTGCCGTGGTCGTGCGGGGCCCAGTTGGGCGTCAGGATGAAGTCGCCCGGCGACATCATGGATTTCTCGCCTTCGACCGCCGTGTAGGCGCCCTCGCCATCGAGGACGAAGCGGATCGCCGACGACACGTGGCGATGGGCCGGCGCGACCTCGCCCGGCAGGATCAGCTGGATGCCGGCGAACAGCGAGTTGGTGATGCGCGATTTTCCGCGCAGCGCCGGATTCTCCAGCACCAGGACGCGACGCTCGGCTTCATCGGCGGTGATCACCTCGCCGGCTTCCAGGACCAGTTGCTTGGCGTCCTTGAATTTCCACAGCGCCGGCACGCATTGGGTCTTCGGCTCCTTGGTGACGAGGCCTTTGAGGACCTCCCACAACGGGGCCATGTCGTACTTGGAGATCTTGTCGTAGTAGGCCTCGCGCGCGGTCTGCAGGTTGTGCTTGGGATCGGGCCCAGTGCTGGCCTGCTTGGTGGTCGTTGCGACCGACATGACGTTCCTCCTGTCCGGTGCCGGGACAATGTTATGCGGAATATAGTGGAGCCCATGAGGGGCCGCAAACGCCCCAAGCGACGGCCAGATATGCGGATTTGCCGCCGATCGGCTAGGTGTTCACGTTGCCGCCGTCCACCGCGATGGTCTGGCCGGTGACGAAATCGCTGTCGGCCGAGGCGAGGAAGATCAGCGCGCCGAGCAGGTCCTGCGGGTGCTCGTCGCGGTGGAGCGCGCGCGAAGCCACGGCACGGTCGCGGGCCGTCTGCACATGGCCGGGGTTCTGCGCCACCACGGTGTCGCTCAAGGTGAAGCCCGGCGCGAGCGTGTTCACCCGGATGCCATGCTCGCCGAGCTCGCGCGAGAGCGCGCGCGTCATGGCCATGATGCCGCCTTTGGAGGTGACATAGTGCAGGAACCAGGGAATGCCGCGAAACGCCGTGCCGGACCCGATGTTGATGATCTTGCCGTAACCTTGCGCCGTCATGTGCGGCACGACGTGCTTCACCATCAGGAACGGCCCGCGCAGATTGACCGCCATGACCCGGTCCCACACGTCGACCTCGATCTCGGTGCACTTCTGCTCGGGCAGCGGCGCGAACAGCGCCGCATTGTTCACCAGCACGTCGATCTTGCCGAAGCGTTCGATCGTCTCGGCCACCAGCCGCTCGACGGCGCCTTCCTGGCTCACGTCGGCGATGACGCTCGTCACCGAGTTGGCGCCGTGCCGGGCGGCAAGCTCGGCCGCAAGCTCGGTGCCGTCCGCGATATCGCCGATCATCACGCGGGCGCCTTCGGCGGCGAGCGCCTGCGTATAATGAGCCCCGATGCCCTTCGCCCCGCCGGTGACGATGACGGCGCGTCCATCTAGTCGTGCCATGAAATCGAGCCCCGTTCAGTCAGTCGACGAACGTAGCCGGCGCTGCCGGGCATCAACAAGGAGCACCCGATGGAACCTGGAGCCGCCGACCGCGCCAGCATCCGCGAGCTGATCGAGAACTGGGCGCTGTGGCGCGATGCCGGGATGTGGGATCGGCTGCGCACCGTCTGGCACGCGGACGGGTGGATGATGGCGACCTGGTTCCAGGGCAGCGCCGACGACTTCATCAAGGCGAGCCGGGACAGTTTCGCTCGCGGTGTGCGGGCTCAGCACAATCTCGGCGGCATGACGATCGACGTTGCGGGCCACCGCGCGGTCGCGCAGACCAAGATGGCGATCCTGCACCGTGCGCCGGTCGAAGGCGTGGTGTGCGATTTCACCTGCATCGGCCGCTTTTACGATTTCTTCGAGAAGCGGGATGGCCGCTGGGGTCTCGTGCTGCGTCAGCCGATCTACGAGAAAGACCGGCTCGACCCCGTCGACCCGGCGGCACGCCCGAAGCTCGATAACAACCTGCTGATGCGCTTTCCCGAAGGCTACCGCCACCTGGCCTATTTGCAGACCCGGCACGGCTTCAACGTGAAACCGGACATGCCCGGGATCGACGGCCCCGAGCTCGACGCGCTCTACCGGCGCGGCGCCGCATGGCTCGCGGGCGAGCCGCTGTGAGGCTTGCACTGCAAAAGCTCCGAGCTTCGATGGTACTGTTTATTCCCGGTACACATGAGGCCGTTGCCAATTCAACGGCCTCAGATGCGAGTGGGCAAAGATCAATCGACTGTCGGCCCGGCGGTGGGCATGCGGTCATGCGGGCAAAGAGCATCGACGCCTTGCGGCGCTTCGTAGACACCCATTGAACCATGTGCCTTAATTGCGGTGTCGGTTTCAGCGTGTTCACGAAGAACTCCGGGCGCACTCCTGACGAGCATGCCAAAATTTGTGACCGCCCGACGGCTCGCTGTGTTCAGCCGTTCGGAAAGCGGCGCTGGTGCTGACGCAAGAATTGCACGTTCATACTCTGAGCGTTGCACGCTGTGATCTGATCAAGAAGGACTTTAGGAAGATGTTTAAAGCATCAGCGGGAAAAACCCTGCCGACGTCCATCATCGGTTCGCTGCCGCGGCCGTCCTGGTACACCGCTGTTCTCGGCGCCAAGAGCTTTCTCGAAGCCATGCTCAACGCCCGCTACCGCGAGCAATACGAGGACGCGGTCTCGGTGCATCTCCGCGCGCAGGAGACGGCGGGCCTCGACATCTGTACCGACGGCGATGCGCACTACGATGAAGAAGTCGGCGGCATGAGCTGGCAGAGCTATCCGTTGACGCACCTAGCCGGGTTCGACAAGGCCGCCGAGCCGGCGATCTACAATGTGGGCGCGGTCGCCTATCCGCGCGGGCACATCCTGCACGACTATCTCGAAGCCCGCGTGTTCCCCAAGATCGTGGGACCCGTGGGGCCGGGCAATCTCCAATACGCCGCCATGTGGAAGGTGGCGCAACGCTTGACCTCGAAGCCGGTCAAGTTCGGCACCATCCTGCCGGAACTGCTCGCCGCGTCCGCGGTCGACGCCTACTACAAGGACCCGGTCGAGCGCACCATGGCGCTGAGCGAGGCCCTCAACAAGGAGCTGAACGATCTCGCCGATGCCGGCTGCCCCGTGATCCAAATGGAAGAGCCGCAGATTCACATGGTGCCGGCGCGCGGCAAGGCATTCGGCAAGCTCGACACGCACGATCTCGTCGGCGTCTTCAACAACACGGTGAAGGGCCTGCGCGCCAAGACCGAAGTGTGGTGTCACACCTGCTGGGGCAACCCGTCGCAGCAGCGCATGTTCAAGGAAATCCAAAGCTACCAGCCGACCCTCGAGGCGCTCAATCAGGTCGCCGCCGATGCGCTGACGTTCGAAACCTGCTCGTCCGGCCCGGGCGATCTGCACGCAATCGGCGAAGTGATCAAGGACAAGAAGATCGTCATCGGCGTCGTCGATCATCACACGCTGCAGGTCGAGCGCCCGGACGAGGTTGCGGCACTGATCCGCGAGGCGTTGAAAAACATTCCACCCGAACGGCTGATCATCTCGTCCGATTGCGGGATGGGCCGCGAAGGCATGAGCCGGCGGCATGCGACCTACAAGATGGTCGCCATGGTGCTGGGCACGAATATCGTGCGCAAGGAGCTCGGCCTCCCGGAGGTCGAGTGCCGGGCGGCTGATCCGCGCTACTCGTTGACCTTGACCAAGAGCTGAGTGGGGAGGAGCGTCATGAATGCGGGGCAGTTGCCACGACTCGATGTCGTGATCGGCAACAATTTCGGCCATCTGCCGATGTTCATCGGTGCCGAAAAGAACATCTTCAGGAAACACGGCATCGACGCTCGCATGAAGGTGGTCGACACCGGCACCGACATGGTCAACGCCATGCACAACGGCGAAGCACAGATCGGCGACATGAGCGTGACCACTTTCCTGAAGGCGGTCCACTCCGGCGAGCCGTTCAAGGTGATCGGCATCATCATGAACGACGCCACCCGCGATAACGCCGACGAGCCGCTCGCGATCGTCACCCGCAAGGGGACCGGCATCGATGCCGGCAAGATCAGCGACCTCAAGGGCAAGCGCATCGGGCTCGCGCGCGGGCAGACCTCCGACGAATACTTCAAGATGGTGTTGCGTCGCGCCGGCATGAAATACGAGGACCTGACCATCGAGAACATCTGGTCGCAATTTGGGCTGGCGCCGGCGCTGAAGGAGGGCAAGGTCGACGCCGTGGTGTCCTGGGAGCCCTATGTTACGGCGGTGCTCGAGCAGGTTCCCGACTCGTTCCTGGTCATCCGCGGCGGCCACCACATGTCTTATGTGATGGTGGCGACCGCACATGGGCCGACCGTCGCGAGCAGGCCCGAGGTGGTGCGCAATTTCGCCGCCGGACTCGCTGGTGCTTCGCACTATACCCGCAATCACCGGGAGGAATCCGTGGAGATCTTTGCCAAATGGGTTCCCAACACCGACGTCGGGGTGGGCAAGAAGGCGATCCGTCATATCAGCTACGATCCGCGCCTGTCGCCGGCGGTGATGCGGGCGTTCGAGGCGGCGGAAGACGAGGTGCTGATCAACACGTTGAAAGGGGCGCCGCGCCTCGATGTGCCGGATCAGTTCCGCCCCTCTTTCATGGCTGAGGTCGAGAAGGTCCATCCGGAATATTTCGCCGACTTGCCGCCGCTGAAATAGTTGGCCAGCCGCCGCCGGCGGGCGCAAAGACGGCCTACTTGACCTGGATCAATGCTCCGCGCCGTCCGCCGCACCTAACCTTCGGATGGCCCATCGGCGACATCGTGCAGCCGAGGATGGCAAGACCGTATTCGTGCGCGCGTCCGACGAGTTGCGTGCGCCCGCGGCGCAACGCAAGTTCTCACGCCTTCCCGTTCACCCGACGGATGAACTTATCGAAAGCCGTGAGCTGCTGCGTGACGATGTCGATGGTCGGCTGATCAGTCAGCTCGAGAGTTTTCTCGTCGAATTTCTTCGGCGCGAACGTCACGATGATTTCCGGGCGGCCGAACAGGACCGCGTCGAGCGAAAGGAGGCTTTGCCGCAGGTGATACTGCATGCGCGCGCCGCCCATGGCGCCGCGCGCCGCCGATTGCAGCGCCACCGGCTTGTCCTCGAATGGCTGATCCTGCATGCGCGACACCCAGTCGATCGCGTTCTTGAGCGTGCCGGGCATCGACCAGTTGTATTCGGGCGACACGATGATGACGCCGTCGGCGGCACGGATCGCATCGGCGAACGCCGTCGCCTCGGCCGGGAAGCCGGCCGTGTTCTGAATGTCGAAATTGTAGAACGGCATCGTGTCGAAGGGCGGCGCCGCTCTGAGCTTCATCGCCGCCGGGGCGAGCTTCGGCAGCATGCGCGCCAGCGCCGCGTTGTAGGAGCCCTTGCGCAGGCTGCCGCAGATCACAACGACATCGAGATTGTCTTCATTCGCCATGGTGCCCCCGGAATCAGCCCTTGCCGCCGTGGCGCGCGATGAACTTGGCGAAGGACTCGAGCTGCTGCTTGATGAGATTGCGCGTGGTCTCGTCCTTCAGTTCGCCGGTCTTCTCGTCGACGCGTGTCGCCACGCTGCCGACGAAGATCTCCGGCTTGTTCAACGTGAGCGCGTCGAGAAAGCACATCATCTTCCGCAGGTCATACTGAACGCGGGCACCGCCGACCGGACCCGGGGACGCCGACTGGATGGCGATGGGCTTGCCGACGAACGGCTGGTTCTGCAGGCGCGACACCCAGTCGAGCGCGTTCTTGAGGCCGCCCGGGAGCGAGAAGTTGTACTCGGGGGTCACGAAGATGACGCCGTCGGCGGCGCGGATGGCATCGGCGAGCGTGTTCACCGGGGCCGGAAAGCCGGTCGAGTTCTGGATGTCCGCGTTGTAGAGCGGGAACGCATCGAACGGCGGCGCTTCCTTGAGCGACATGCCGGCAGGCGCCAATCCCGGCAGGGCGTTCATGACCATGCGATTGAACGAGCCTTTGCGCAGGCTGCCGCAGATGCTGATGACGTTGAGGTCTGCCATGATCTTGTCCTCACGATGTCGGAGGGTGAAGCTGTGCCGGGAACCCGGGGTCGCCGCGGATTATTCCCTGTGAACATCTATTGCTGCGCAATGCCGGCCTTGTCCCGCACCTCGCTCCAGCGCTTGATCTCGCGCGCGACATGCTCTTTCAGCTCCTGCGGGGTGGAGCTTTTGGGCAGCGCGCCGGCGGTGCGGATCTGCTGCGCGATGCTCTCGCGCGCGAGCGCCTGGCGCAGCGCGTCGGTCATCTTCTTGGCGATCGGTTGGGGCGTTCCGGCCGGCAGCGCCAGCCCGTACCAGCTGGTCACATCATAATCCGGCAGCCCGGATTCCGCGAAGGTCGGGACCTCGGGCACGGAGGGAAACCGCTCCGGCGAGGTGACGGCAATCGGCCGGAGCGAGCCGGATTGCACCTGTCCCAGGACCGGCTGGATCAGCTCGACCACGACATCGACCTGCTTGCCCGAGAGCGCCGCGAGGGCGGCCGGCGTGCCGCGGAACGGAATGTGCGTCATCTGCACCCCGGCCATCTGGTTCATCAGCTCGGCGGCGAAATGCTGTGTGGTGCCGACGCCTGGGCTGGCGTAGTTGTACTTGCCGGGACTGGCCTTGAGGATGTCGATCAGCTCCTTGAGATTTTTCGCCGGGAAATCGGGATGGGTTACCACGATCAGCCCGGCGGTCCCGACCATCGAGATCATCTCGAAATCGTTCACCGAGTCGTAGGGGACGCTCTTGTAGATCACCGGCGCGATGACGTGGGCATTGCTCATCATCAGCGCCGTGTAGCCGTCCTTGGGCGCGGTCGCGACCGCATTCGCCGCAGTGGTGCCACCGGCGCCGACCCGGTTCTCCACCACGACAGTGGCCCCGAGGATTTCCGACAGCGGCTGAGCGATGATGCGCGCCGCGATGTCGGTGCCGCCGCCGGCCCCGAAGCCCACCACGATGCGGATGGGATGGCCCGGCCAGTCGGCTTGCGCCGCCGCGGATGTCGGCAGCGCGGCAATGAGCGCGAGCGCCGCGATCGCCATCCGCCGAGGAGCCGGGGCCCTCGCCCCGCGTGCTTGCGTGGTCACGCTTTTTCGTCCTCGATGGGATTGCGCAGAATGCCGATCTTTTCGATCTCGATCTCGCAGGTATCGCCCTGCTTCATGAATGCCGGCGGCTTCTGCGCGAATCCCACGCCGGACGGCGTTCCGGTGACGACCATGTCGCCCGGCTCCAGCGTGATGCCCTGGGTGATGTAGACGAGCGTTTCCGCCACCGGGAACATCATGTTGGCGGTGTTGTCGGACTGCATGACCTTGCCGTTGAGCCGGCTCTCGATCTTCAGGCCCTTGCCGAGCTCCGGGACCTCATCGGCGGTGACCATCCACGGACCGACGCTGCCACTGTTGTCGAAATTCTTGCCCATGTGCCATTGCGTGGTGTGGCGCTGGAAATCGCGGACCGAGCCCTCGTTGCAGCAGGTGTAACCGGCGATGCAGGAGGCCGCATTGGCGAGCGTGAGGTGCCTGGCGCGTCGGCCGATGATCACCACCAGCTCGGCCTCGTAGTCGAACATCTCCGACAGGCGCGGCCGGATCAACGGCTGCAGGTGCGGCACCAGCGAGTTGAGCCCGCGCATGAACAGCGTGGGGTATTTCGGCGGCGGATCGTTGGCGTAACGGCCTTCCTTGAGGTGGGCCATATAGTTGAGCCCGAGGCAGATGATCTTCGACGGCTGCGCGACGGGCAGCGCGTATTTGAGACCGTTGAGCGGCCGCCGCGCCCCGGCGGGTGCGCGCTTGGCGAGATCGGCCAGGGGTTTCAGATCGCCGTCATGGCGCGCGAGCCATTCGCGCAGGTCGCTGGGCGCCTTCTCGTCGGCCACCTTGAGATCGATGACCTGATCTCCGTCGACGACGCCCAGCCGCAATTCTCTGTTCAGCTCGAACCCTAAGATTTTCATGATGGCTTGTCCTCCAACCCCACGAATTCAACAACAACGGCGTACATACGCCAGGAGAAGCCGGACTATAATGAAGCGACCCTGGGCTCGCCAATCCGTGTCGACGGGAGGAACCGCAGATGCCGGAGATCAAGATCGTCAATCCCGACGGGCTGGGAAAGCCGTTGGGCCAATATTCGCACATGACGCGGGTCAAGGCCGCCGAGTTCCTGTTCATCGCCGGCCAGGTGGCAACCGACCGGGACGGCAAGCTGGTCGGCCCGGACGACTTCGACGCACAATGCGTGCAGACGTTTGCCAATATCGAAGCCGCGCTGAAATCAGCCGGTGCGGGCTGGCACCACGTGGTCGAGTTCACGACCTACCTGGTCCACTCGCAGGATATCGCGAAGTTCATGACGTTTCGCCTGCGCGAGTTTCCCAGGATGTTCGCGAACGGCGCCTACCCACCCAACACGCTCCTGATCATCGACCGGCTGGTGCAGGAGAGCTTTCTGATCGAGGTGCAGACGAAAGCGGCCTTGTGAGCAGTCCACTTACTGGGCCAGCCGCGCGATCTCGTCGGCGAGGTGATGCAGGCCGGCGATCAGCCCGGGCCCGCCGCACAACGTGTAGCGGACGGGCAGCGTGATCCGTCGCGAGGGCGGATAGAGCGCCTTGAGGGCCGGGTGGGTGAGAAAGACCGAGCCCTGGTCGCGCGGCTCATCGACGAGGTTGTGCAGCACCAGGAGATCGGGCCGAATCATGATCAGGCGCTCGAGCGAGACGTACCCACCGATCCCTGCGGGCGCGCCCGCCGGCGGCTGCAATCCCGCTTCGGCGATCAACCCGGCGGCAAGGCTCGCCGGACCCTCGGTATAACCGCTGCGCTCGACCAGCAGGGCCGTAGTTGCTTCCGGCCGCGGGACGGCGGCAAGCCTTCGCCGGGCCGCGTCGAGCTGCGCCAGCAAGGCCTCGCCGCGCTCCGGATGCCCGAGCAGCGCGGCGACGCGTTTGATCTGCTCCCGCGCCGCCGCAATGGTGCTGACGAACTCGACTTCGACGACGCGGAACCCGAGGGCGGTCAGGAGCCGCTGCGTCACCGAGCGATCGCGCGGGCCGACGAGCACGAGATCGGGATCGAGCGGGATCGTCGATTCGGCGTGCCACGCGAGGCGGCGAAACGACTGCGCCGCGTCGGCCACGGCGGACAGCGTCCGGTCGGTGGCGTAAGGCGAGAGTCCGGCGATCTGCGCCGGATCGGCAAGCGCGACCGCGAGCTGATCGGTGCAGACGTTGAACGAAACCACCCGCCGGGGCTGTGCCATTGCCGGTGCCGCCAGCATGCTCGCGGCGAGAACCAACAGCACGACCGGGATGGCGCGCAGGCGCAAAAGCCGGTTCATCCCGGAATCATCACGCAACCCGATTGGAGCGCAAGGCAGAAGTCTGTAGGACAGCCGCCGGAGAGGATGGTCATGGCGGCGCGAAGCTACTGGCGGCTCAACGCGGCATTCGCAGCCTTGACGCTCGCTCTCATGCTCCTCTCGCTGATGGTGGGGCCGGCCGGGCTGTCGCCGCGAGCAGCGCTCGCCGGCCTCATTAACGGCGACGGCCCCGCCGGAATCATCGTGCGCGACATCCGGCTGCCGCGCACGCTGCTCGCGGTGCTGATCGGCGCCACCTTCGGTCTGTCCGGCGCCGCGCTGCAGGGCTTATTGCGCAACCCGCTGGCCGAACCGGCGCTGTTCGGCGCGCCGCAGGCGGCCGCCGCGGCGTCCTCGTTCGTCATCGCGTTCGGCTTTGCCGGCGCCATCTCGCTGGCGGTGCCGCTGGCCGGCATTGCCGGCGCGCTCGCCTCGATCGGCGGCCTGGTCGCCATTGCGGGTCGCCGGGCAAGCCTCACGGTGACGCTGCTCGCCGGCCTTGCGCTTGCGAGCTTCGCGGGCGCCATGACGGCGCTCATCCTCAACCTCGCGCCGAACCCCTATGCGGCGCTCGAGATCGCCTTCTGGCTGCTCGGCTCGCTCGAGGACCGCAGCACCGATCACCTCCTCATCGCGGCGCCGTTTTTGCTCGCGAGCTGGATTTTGCTGGCCGCAAATGCCCGCGCGTATCGGGCGCTGACGATCGGCGAGGACGCCGCCGCGTCGCTCGGCGTCGATCTTGGCCGCGTGCGGGTGATGGTGGTCACCGGCGTGGCGTTCGGGGTGGGCGCAGCGGTGGCGATCGCCGGCTCCATTGGATTCATCGGCCTGGTCGCGCCGCACCTGGTGCGGCGCGCCGTCGGCGCCGACCCGGCGCGCGTGCTTCTTCCCGGCGCGCTCGCCGGCGCGGCGCTGCTGACGGCCGCCGATATTACGGTGCGCGCCATTCCGGCCGCCGACGAACTGCGGGTCGGCGTCGTTACGGCGCTCATTGGGGTGCCGTTCTTCCTCGCCATGATCTTCTCCGAGCGGCGAATGCTCGAAGGAGCGCCATCGTGACGCCAGCGCTGGAGGCGACTGATGTCACCGTCCGCATCGGCGGCCACCTTATTGTCGATGGCGCCAGCCTCACGCTGAAGTCCGGCGAGGTCGTCGCATTGGTCGGTCCGAACGGTGCCGGCAAGACGACGCTGGTCCGCGCGCTTGCCGGGCTCATTCCCGCCGAAGGTCGCATCGCGCTGCACGGGCGCGCGCTCGAATCCTATTCGCCACGCCAGCGTGCTCGCGCCATCGCCTATCTGCCGCAAGGCCACGTCTTCCATTGGCCGGTGCCGGTCGCCGCCGTGGTGGCGCTGGGGCGCTATCCCCATGCCGATCTGTTCTCGGTAGGATCGGACGACGACCGCGCGGCCGTCAGTCGCGCGCTCGCCGCCACCGGGATCGAAAACCTGGCCGACCGCTCGATCGCCACCCTGTCGGGCGGCGAACGCGCACGCGTGGCGCTGGCGCGGGCGCTCGCAACCGAGGCCACGATCTTGCTGACCGACGAGCCCACCGCGTCGCTCGATCCGCGCCACCAGTTGGTGGTCATGCAGCTGTTGCGCCGCACCGCCCGGAATGGCGCCGTGCTGGCCGTGGTGCACGACCTGCTGCTGGCGGCGCGCTTTGCCGACCGGATCATCGTCATGCACCGCGGCCGCCTGGTGGCCGATGCGCCGCCGCAACAGGCGCTCGCAGCCGGTCAGCTGGCGGACGTGTTCGGCATCGAGACCGTCACGGTCGACACACCCGACGGCAGCCTGACCATTCCGTGGCGGCCGCTGTGAGGGCAGCCATGCCCTGCGCGATGCGTCGCGCGATCACAATCCTGCTGGCGGGCGTTTAGAAAAAGGCTAATCTGCGCCCGCCAACGACAAGACGCGTGACCACCAAACAAGGCTGCGGCTGCAAGTGCCGCTCGAACGGTCGCAGCGGGGAGAACGCCATGACGGATGAAACGCTTCCACGCCGCCGATTTCTGCTCGGCGCCGGCACCGCGGTTGCGGCAGGCTTGGCCGCGCCGGCCGAGGCGCAAGCGCCGCAACCGGCATCACCTCCGGCCGCCGCTCCGGCTGCTGCGGGCGAACCCGAGGCGTTGCTGACCTTGACGGCGACTGAGCATGCCTTCTTCGCCGCCGCGGCCGATACGCTCATTCCGGCCGACGAGCTCTCCCCCGCGGGCAGCGAATGCGGCATTGCCACTTTCATCGACCGGCAGCTGGCGAGCGCCTGGGGCGGCGGCGCCAAGATGTACCGCAGCGGGCCGTTCCTCAAAGGCAAGCCGGAGCAGGGCTATCAGCTCTCGCTGACGCCGCGCGAGTTTTTCGCCGCCGGCGTCGCCGCCACCAGTGCATGGACGCGCAAGGCTTATGGCAAGGATTTCGATCGGCTCGACGCGACGCAGCGCGAGCAGGCGCTGAAGACACTGGAAGGCGGAAAGGCCGAACTCGCCCATTTCGACGGCAAGCAATTCTTCGAGGCGCTGCTCGCCATCACCATGGAAGGCTTCTTTGCCGATCCGATCTATGGCGGCAACCGCAACAAGGTCGCCTGGAAGATGGTGGGCTTCCCCGGCCTGCCGGCAACCTACGCCAATGCGATCGAGCAGTATCGCGGCAAGCGCTACGTCGCCGAGCCGCAATCGATCGCCGATTTTTCGTGAGGAGACCGCCATGGCAACGCGCTTGAAGGAAGTCGATGCCGTCATGGTCGGCATGGGCTGGACCGGCAGCATCATGGCGCGCGAGCTCACCAAGGCCGGCCTCACCGTCGTCGGCCTCGAGCGCGGCGGAGACCTTATCCCGGGCGAGCACTTTGCCCTGCCCGGCGTGCGAGACGAGCTGAAATATTTCAACCGCCTCGAGTTGATCCAGGACCCGGCGCTGGAGACGATCACGTTCCGCCACCG
>JBJMSU010000112.1:0-5221 GCA_045801465.1 Xanthobacteraceae bacterium
GCGGGCCCTTGGCGGCCCGCGCCGCCGCCTCGGCGTCGCCCGCAGAGATCCCGAAGAATACGCCACCACAGATCACGCTCAACGCAAGCGCGCGCAGCATCGCAGCCTCCCCTGTTGTCCGAAGCGTGTTTTGAAAGAGCACAGCCCAGCCCAAGGTCACGGGAATTGGTCCAGATCAGCGGAGCTTCGTCAACGTGCCTTAGTGCCCCGCTTCCGAAGTTCGTGATACGTTGCGGCACGCTCAGATACGAACTTCGGAAGCAAAGGGGCACTAACAAATCTATGATTCTAGTGCCGCTTTTCGATTTGAAGTTCCTACACGAGCGTGCGGCATACGCTGCAGGAACTTCAAATCGGCGGCACTAGCTGCGACCAAATGGCTTACTCGGCGGCCGCGCGGCCATAGCTCTTGCTCACCGTTCGCATGGTGACGAGCTCTTCCGACGCGGTCGGGTGCACCGCCATGGTGGCGTCGAGATCGGCCTTGGTGGCCCCCATCTTCACCGCGATGCCGACGAGCTGGATCATCTCCCCGGCGTCCGGCGCGACGATATGGCAGCCCAGCACGCGCCCGCTCGCGCCGTCGACCACCAGCTTGAACAGGATCGTGGTGTCGCGGCCGGAGAGCGTCGCCTTGAGCGGCCGGAACATGGTCTTGTAGATGTCGACCTGGGCGAACTGCTCACGCGCCTGCGCCTCGGTAAGGCCCACCACGCCGACCTCGGGCTCGCTGAATACCGCGGTCGGCACGTTGGTATGGTCGACCTGCGTCGGCCTGCCGCCGAACACCGTTTCGGCAAAGGCCTGGCCTTCACGGATGGCGACTGGCGTGAGGTTGACGCGGTTGGTCACATCGCCGACCGCATAGATGTGCGGAACCGACGTGCGCGAATACTCGTCGACCGCAATGCCGCCGGTATCGGCAAGCTTTACCCCGGCGGCGTCGAGACCGAAGCCGTACACGTTGGGAGGCCGGCCGAGCGCGAACATCACCCGGTCGGCCGTCACCGCATTGCCTCCCGAGAGATGGGCACACAAATGCTTGCCGACGCGCTCCACGGCGTCGACCCTGTTGCGCATGATCACGTGGATGCCGCGGTGTTGCATCTGCTCGCGCAGGTGCTCGCGAACGTCGTCGTCGAAGCCGCGCAGGATATTGTCGCCGCGATAGACCAGGGTCACCTTGGCGCCCAGGCCGGCGAAGATGCAGGCGAATTCCACTGCGATATAGCTTCCGCCCTGGACCAGCACGTGACGCGGAAGCTCCTCGAGATGAAAGGCTTCATTCGAGGAGATGACGTGCTCGGCGCCAGGAATGGCGGGGCCGGGATGCGGAATGGCGCCGGTGGCGATCAGGATATGGGCGGCGCGAACGCGCTCGCCCGTCGCGACGAGCCGGACCGTGTGGGGATCCTCGAGCACGGCGCGGCTCTTGGCGATGGCGACGCCGGACTTCTGCAGGGTCGCCGTATAGGCCGCCTCCAGGCGAGCGATCTCCTTATCCTTGTTGGCAATGAGCGTCGGCCAATCGAAGGTCGGTGTCTGCACCGTCCAGCCGAAGCCTGCGGCCTCCTCGAAATCAAGCGAGAAGCGGGAGGCATAGACCAGGAGCTTCTTGGGCACGCAGCCGCGGATCACACAGGTTCCGCCGACCCGATATTCCTCGGCGATCATCACGCGGGCGCCATGTCCGGCGGCAATGCGGGCGGCGCGCACGCCGCCTGACCCGGCGCCGATGACAAGAAGGTCGACGTCCTGGTCCGCCATCGTCAGCCCTCACCTGCCGGCGTGCCCCCACGCGCGGCGAGCGGCGCGCAGGACCGGTGCGTCACAGATCGTGACCTTTCTTCTTCATCTCGGCGCGGAACCGGGTCATCACCTCCTCGGACATGTTTTTCGCCCACGTTTCGGCCTGCTGGAGCCCCTGTTCGATCACGAGAGGCTCCTCGCTGGCGAACTTCTTACCCGTCGGCGATTTGTAGAAAGCGATGATCTCCTTCATCTCCGCTTCGGTGAAGCGCTGGACATAAAGCCGCGCGATCTGGTTGATGACGTCGTCGCGACGCGGCGCAAGCTCGGTCCGCAGCTTCGCCGCCACCTCATTGAATTCCTTGAACAGGGAGGGATTGCTCGGAAGGAAGGTATTCTTGGTGCTCTCGATCATTCCCGGAAGCAACGGGTCGAACATCGCGGTGGCACCCTTGACCATCAGCAATTCCTTCGCCGTCGCGATCGCGCTGGGCGCCGGTTGCTGGGCTGCGGCCGGACCGGCGCAGACAAGCCAGGCAAGCGCAAGCGCTGGGATCGCACCGTAACGGGCGAGCGTCGCAAAAGTCATGAATTCCTCCTCCCGGTGAATCTAAGGTCGCTCGACGGTGCGCACGCCGTCCGGCCCGGCGATGATAGCGGTTTTGGCAAGCCCGATGAACAGACCGTGCTCGACCACGCCGGGAATGTCGGCGAGACGGCGGGCGAGCAACGCCGGATCGGCGATCCGCTCGAGCGCAGCGTCGAGAATGAAGTGGCCTCCATCCGTGACGAAAGCGTGGCCGTCCGTGGTCTGTCGCAGCCCCAGCGGACCCGGGGCCCCGGACCGGGACGCTGCGGCCTCGATGGCGCGGCGCGTGGCAGCGAGCCCGAACGGCACCACTTCGATGGGAAGCGGAAAGCGCCCGAGCACCGGCACCCATTTCGACTGATCGGCAATCACCACCATCGCGGCGGAGGCGGAGGCGACGATCTTCTCCCGCAGCAGCGCCCCGCCGCCGCCTTTGATGAGGCTCAAGTCGGGGGCGATCTCGTCGGCGCCGTCGATCGTGAGGTCAAGTTCGGGTGTCTCATCGAGCGTCGTCAGGGGGATGCCCAGCTGCTCGGCCTGCCTGCGCGTCTGTTCCGAGGTGGGAACGCCGACCACGGCGAGGCCGCCGCGTACGCGCTCCCCCAAAAGCTCGACCAGGTGGCGCGCGGTCGAACCCGAGCCGAGCCCGAGCCGCATGCCCGGCCGCACCTGATCGAGCGCGCGCGCGGCCGCCGCGCGTTTCTGGCCTTCCACGTCCATCCCGTTCAGCATAGAGCATGATCGCGACAAAAGCCTGGCCCGAACTTGATCCGGGGTGGACAGCGGTTTTCGTAAAAGATCATGCTCCAACAATAAGCTAGAGGGGGATTCCGGCTCGAAGAAAAATTATCCTTGCCGAGCAAATTCCCGGCGCCAAGCCGGGGATGTCGGCATTTGTCCTCTTGCCTTCCCGCCGACCGCCGGATAGCCATCCATCATGGCTGGGGTGACGGTGGTCTTTGACCTCGATGGGACGCTGGTGGACACCGCGCCCGATCTGGTCGAAACGTTAAACGTCGTGTTCGCGCGCGAAGGGCTGCCGAGCGTCCCGTTCGAGCGCGCGCGCAACCTGATCGGCGGCGGCGCGCGGACCATGATCGAGCGGGGATTGCAGGCGGAAGGCCGCTCCTGCACGCCGGCCGAGATCGACCGGCTGTTCCGCCAGTTCACCCAGTATTATTCGGCGCATATCGCCGACCGCTCACGCCCGTTTCCGGCGCTGGAAACCGCGCTCGACACGCTGGCCGCGGACGGCGCCCGGTTCGCGGTCTGCACCAACAAGCTCGAAGCGCTGTCGGTCAAGCTGCTCGATGCGCTCGACCTGTCGCGCCATTTCGTGGCGGTCTGCGGCCAGGACACGTTCGGGGTGCAGAAGCCCGATCCTCAGATCCTGTTGAAAACCATCCGCCAAGCCGGCGGCGACCCCGAGCGGGCCATCATGGTTGGCGACTCTGCCAATGACATCAATGCGGCGCGTGCCGCCGGCATTCCCATCGTAGCGGTCGACTTCGGCTATACCGAGATTCCCGTGACGCAACTCAAGCCCGATCGCATCATTTCAGGGTTCGACGAGCTGCCGGTCGCCGTGCGTGGCCTGCTCCCCGCGGCGCTCTTAGCGCCGCTGAGCGACGGCAAGGCCTCCGCTATTGTAAATCTAAAAATCGCATAGCAACATCGCGTTATCTGTGCTCCTTCCATTTCGAAGTGAGCCAGCCACCCCGCGCGTCCATTAACGATTGTGACTGATGTCGGTTGCGAGAGTCCGGACCGACTCGTATGGTGGCAAAGGAAAAACCGCGCTTTCAGCGGGACGGGTGCCATGACCCGCGTTGCCGTCGCTATCGCCGTGAGCCTCGCGCTTGCCGGATGCGGCTCGTTGAACACAAGCAGCTTGATGCCGGACCTCGGCGGCGGATATCCGATCAAGCTCGAATCCGATCCCGTCGGAGCCGAGGCCCGGACCTCCTTGGGACCTTCTTGCCGCACCCCCTGCACGGTCGCGGTTCCGGCGCGGGGTGAGTTCACCGTCACCTTCGCGCTTGCCGGCTACGAGGCGCAGACGGTCCCGGTCAGCATCCTGGCCTCCGGCCCGATCGGCAGCGACTACAGCGCTGCCGTCCAGTTTGCCCCCAACCCGGTCGTCGCCCTGCTCGAGCCTGCCCCACCGGCGCCGGCGGCCAGAAAGAAGACCAGCAAGGGCAAGCCGCGCACCGCCACCCAAACAGCGCCCGCCGCCGATCGGGCTGCTCCGTCGGCGACGGATGTTCCGCCCGCCCAGCGCACCATTCCGGGAGCGCAGCCGACCGCCCCTCCGGCCTCCGCTTGGCCGCCGGCGCGGTAAAGGTGCTGGTGTCGGGAGTTGCGCTCTGAACTGGCGGCCCGCTTCGGCCGGCCTATATTGGTCGAACGGTTCGATGCCGCGGTTGACACTCTCGGATCGAGCCGCGTAATCACCACGCGGGTGCCCCGCTTCCGAAGTTCGTGATACGTGGCAGCACCCTCTGACACGAACTTCGGAAGCAAAGGGGCACTAGCAAGTTTATGGTTCTAGTGCCGCTTTTCGATTTGAAGTTCCTGCACGAGTTGGCGGCAGGCGCTGTAGGAACTTCAAATCGGCGGCACTAGACGGGCGCTTAGCTCAGCGGGAGAGCGTTCCCTTCACACGGGAGAGGTCGTAGGTTCAATCCCTACAGCGCCCACCATCCGTCGCTGCTGCGCAGCTTCGGCGGCAAGCCATCACTTCCCAGTGCTGCAACAGCCGAACGCTGCCCAATTGTTCCGCAAGACGGGCAGCAGCACCGATCACGCCGCTCACAACTCCGGCTGCCCGTGCTCATCATGCAGGTTCGCCACGGGTGCATCTGCACGCGGCCCCAGGTGCTC
>JBJMSU010000160.1:0-55141 GCA_045801465.1 Xanthobacteraceae bacterium
CAACGCGCCGGCTGAAGACTGAGCAGAACAAAGAACGAGGGGAGATCACGTGCGCATCATGGTCGATCTGTGGCGTTTCGCCAGGCATCGGAAGAAGTTCTGGCTGGTGCCGCTCATGGTCATGGCCGTCGTCTACGGGGCACTGGCGGTGTTCACCAAGGGATCGGTCCTGGCGCCGTTCATCTACACGCTGTTCTGATCGGCCTGAGGCGACATGACCACGACAGACGCCGTCTTGGCTGCCCTTCGCTACGTCTATCGATGTGCCGTCACGGTCGCCGCGCTCGTCATCCTCTATGCAGTGGTTGACGTTCTGCGTCAGGGCGAACCCAATCCGAGCGCGTGGGCGCTTCTGGCGGTCGTCGGCGCGCTTGCCGTGGCGGCGGCGGTTGCGGCGTGGTCGCGCCACGGCGTTGCGGTTTCTGTGCAGACCGTGGCCATCCCGTTCCTGGCCGCCGTCTACGTGTTCGAGGTCCGCCAGAGAGATCCGATCGACGAGATGCTTCATGTCTCGCAGTTCTGGGACCTGGTGAAAGCCAGGCAGGCCCAGGGCCCGATCTCGATCCAGTATTCTCCGACCAACTTTTTGCGGCATCCGGACTCCGGCTTCACGCTGCCAGGCGGCGACCGGGTGTTCGTGGTGGCGCCTGGCGCCGCCAACGTGCAGACCATCATGTGCCGCGAGGGGGCGCGGCCGTTCGCCGAATATGACGCCGACGAGCATGGCTTCAACAATCCGCGCGGCATCTGGGGCAAGCCGGTCGATCTGGTGTTCATCGGCGACTCGATGACCTATGGGGCCTGCGTCGCCAATCGCGACCACTTCATTGCTCAGGTCCGGGAGAAGTATCCGGCGAGCCTCAATCTCGGCGTCGGCGGCATCGGCCCGCTCATCGAGCTCGCGATCGTCCGCGAGTTCGTCCCCCACGTGCGGCCGAAATACGTGTTCTACGTTTATGACGAAAACAACGATCTGTATTTCGTCGATGCCGCCGGCACGCCGGACCTGGCGAACGAGTATCACAACGCGATACTGCGGAGCTATTTGACGGACGACCGGTTCTCGCAGCGCCTGTACGAGCGCCGGCCGGAAGTTCATGCCATCCTGAAGCAATATCTCGACAGCGTCATTGCGCAGTCGCTCGAGACGCGCGCACCGCACAAGCTGGCCCTCAAGTTTCTCAGCCTGCCGCTGACGCGCGCCAGCCTGCCGCCGATCACGTGGCGATTAAGCGCCCTGCTCGCCAGCACGGCCGCCGCAGCCGAGACGGAGAGCGACGATTTCGAGCTGTTCAAGAAAACCTTCACGAACATGCTTCGGACATCCGCCGATGCCGGCGCCAGGTTCGTCTTCGTCAACATTCCCGCGCAGGTGACCGTCTGCAACGGCGTGAACCATCCGCTGAAGAAGCCGGTGCTCGATTTCGTCGCCCAGAGCGGCGTCGACGTGATCGATCTGGAGCAGGATTACCGCGACGCCATCAGGACGATCGGCCGAGAGAAAATCTTCGCCGTCCCGCCATGCGGCGGGCATTTCAGCGAGCTCGGCTATAAGATCGTCGGCGACCGCCTGCTGAACTATCTGCAGATGCAGGACGCCAAATAGACGCCGCGCGGCCGCTATGACGCGATGCGTCCTGCTGACCACGAGCGAGCCCGTACATGCGCATTGCCGGCGGGCGGCCCGGCGGCATGCAGTCTGGTGTGTGCCTCTTCCGCAGTGTCCGAGAGCATGATCCCGAAAAGTGGATACCGGTTTCGGAAAAGATCATGCTCCACCAATAGCCTGGAGCGGGATGACGATGCGAAGAAAAGTCATCCCGCTCTAGAGAGCCAAGCCACCCCAAACGGCACAGGCCCAAGCTCAGTTCACGAACCACATCGTGACGTTTCCCTGCACCTGCCCGGAGCCGCCGCCGGCTTGGAAAATCTATTGGCAGTCAGCGCCGTTTCCGGGAAATGATTGTCCGTTGAGTGGTCTGTTGACGATGGCGAGATAGTTGAAACAGCGGATACCGGCGCTATGTCCGGCACCCGGTCCGGTGAACGTGGCGTCGTAAGCATCGACGATCGACCAGTCGGTCGCCACCAGAAAATATTCAAAGATCCAAGGGTTGGTGAGATTGATCTGGCAAGCGAGATTCAGCTTCGACAGATTCCAGACGCCGGCGTGCACCGTCGCGCCGGCGATCAGCCAGATCGTCTCGCCACAGCTCGCGATCGAGAATTCATTGAGCGCGACGTGCCTTCCGTTGCGCATGCTGCCGAAGGCGATACTAAAGTAGTCGATGATGCTGTGCTGGCGTCCGAACAGGCCGCTGGTTCCCGTGGTCGTCGACTCCATGGTCAGGCAGCCGATCCGGCCGGTGGCATGATCCTGAACGAAGACCAGCGGCGTGTTGGGCCGCGTGGCGCGAAAAACGACCGCATACGGATTGCCGCAATCGCCGGTCATATACAATGTGCGGTGATAATAGATATTCACCGCGGGATCGATATAGATCCCAGGCTGCAGCACTATCGTGCAGGCGCTGCCGATCGGGCAGGCATCGACGGCGCCTTGCGGCGAACACGGGAGCGCCTGCGTGCATTGTCCGTTGCTGCCGCCGGACGGCGACGCAAAGAACGTGTAGTCCGGTCCCGCTTGCGCCGTTTCGAGCAGGAGCGCCGCGATCGCGGCGCCCAACACAAACCGCTTGATCATGATCCCCCCTTACCCCGTGCAAGGGACCATATCGCAAACGGTCGTGCGAGAAAATACTGCGAGCCAACTCACGCGGCGAATGTCATGCCGGCGGCACGGCGGGAGGCGGTGCTGGACCTCGCGGAGGTCGCGGCGCGCTGCCTCGCGGCGATGGCGGTGCAGGAGTTCGCAGCGGTGGTGCAATGGGGGCGCCGACAGGCGGCGGTGCCGGCACGCCCAAAACCGGCGCTGCGGGAAGCGCCGTCGAGATCGGCTGCGGATCGGGTTCGAGCCCCCCTCTGGCCTGTTCGCCGGGTGCCGGCAGGACGAGAAGGAGCGTCTCACGATCTTTCTCGAGCGTCGCCTCGCGACCCTTGACCGAACGCAGGATCCATCCCGAGTGATTTTCTCCGGTGCGCAGCCGGATGATGCCGCGCGTCGCCTGGTCGAGAAATATTGCGACGCCCTCGCTCTCGCCGGCCACTGCGCCGACGAGAGCAAGCCGCGGACGGCCCTGTTCCGCCGCCGGCGGCGACCGCACCGGCGCGGGCGGCGGCAGGGGAGCGGCGACCGCCGCGGCCGGGGCACGGCGCGACGGCAGAAAGAGTGGACGCTCGCGAGTGGCGTTGAGCGACGCGAGCGGAACAGCCCACAGCGGGTTGCCGCGCAACGCATGTCCGGCGCGCGCCGGACCCTGTGGCCGCGGCGGATCGGGAACAGGGTCGCGCAAAGTCGGCGTGATGTCGCCCGCGCCGAAATCGGAGGACGGCTGGCTGAAACCGGCCGGTAGGCTGTTCGTCTCAAGCGCCGCCTGCGGGGCAAAGGAATTGGTTTGCGCTGCGACTTCGCCCAGCGAAACCATGCTTGCGGCAAGGGCGAGCCCGCCGATCACGCCAAGGCTCTGTTTGTAACCGGCCAACACCCTGGCAACCCCACGTCGCCGCCCGGCGAATGCCTCCCGGCAATGTTGGATTATGCAGCCTGCGGCACGAAATGTGAAGAGATGGCGCCCCTCACTCCGGGCGCAGGCCGTTGCAACAATTTCACCGCGTCACTTCGGCGGCTCTTGCGCCGCGCGCCATTCTCGCGACGACCGATGTCGCTCGAATTTGCGGTGAGCCCCAAGTCTCGCAGTTGATCGCGATATCTAAATCTAACGTGCGGATGGGGGTATTCCATCAAACGCACATTGCCGGCGGGGTTCCGCCGGCAATGCTGTTCGTCGTCTTGCGCCTTGCGCGTAGAGCCGGGACGCCAGAGCAAGCGCAAACGCTCAGGGATTGTTATAGAGCCAGATCGTCGCCAAACCTTGAGTCTGCCCGGTGCCGCCGTTGCAGGCCCCGTCAACGGTGATGATAAGATTGCCCGTGGCGGGGATCGTCGCCGGGATTGTGGCAGTAGGAAAGAAGGGCGGAGAGAAACCGACGCCCGGAAACATGGTCTGCGCGCGATTGTCGCTGAGAGTCAGGGTCACGACCTGCTTCGTCGGATCGCCTTGCACCCTCATGATGTTGTACTGCACGCCGCCGCGGTTCTCGAACAGGCTGAGCTCGCCGCCGAGGATATTGACGGTGCTGCCTGCGGTGAATCCGCTGAAGGTGAGGGTGATGGTCTTGTTGGTCCCGTCGCAGAGGAAAAGGTAGTTCGAAGCCCGACTCGATACCGTGGCGTTGGCCGGCGCTGCCACGAGCGCCAAGCATAGCGATGACAATCCCAGAGCAAGCCCCATATGACTCCGCATAGTCGTCCTCCCTTTTATTGCTAGTTGCTCACTAGCGATTTCATTGTGTAAATGTCCTTTAATTCTGTCAACCAAAAACCGCATTGCGGCAAAAATCGCGACAGCATCTCGTCTCACGCGCGCGCGATTCGAGCGAGCAGTATGGCGCAACAGCAAAGTCATGCGGCCGAAACTGTTCGCAGACGACTCAACATGGCCCACCTCCCCTTGTCCTTTGCTGGTGGCTGCCAGCACGGATCATCGTGTGAACGCCCGCGAATTCTGTCAATCAAGATGACGTTGCTGCTCGGTGATGCCGGCCTTTCTTGTCAACACTGCTGTCGAAGATATTTCGTGATGCTTTCGCGCCGTACTTGAGCAAATATTCTCGAAGATGCACGGCGCCGCGCTCCAGGCTCATCTCGTCGCATTCGCGCGCCAGTGACGCTGTGCCGAAAAGAATCATACGTATGAGATCGCCAAGCGATCTCGACATTGTCGCTGTTGCGTTGATTGCCCGCCGATGCGGAGAACAGATCGTGAAACGCCTCCAAAACGCGCAACCGTAAACGGACGCGCAAACGACGGCGGCGGCACAGTCGGACTGTGCCGCCGCGACGCGCCAGCCACGAAAATTACTCTCCCCCCGCCTGCGCGACGCTCAGCGGCGGCTGGCCATAACAGAGGGCCCAATCCAGGCCGATGGTGCCGAGCGCCTGCGCGGCCACAAGTTGGAACCCGTTCATCAGGTAGCCGATCAGCAATCCGTCGCTGCGGCGGAACAGCATGTCGGTGCGGCCGTCGCCGTTGAGGTCGCCCAACCCAAGCAGGGTGAAATCGACTCCAATGGCGCCGAGCAACTGGGCCCCGAGAAGCTGGAACCCATCCAACAAGTAGAGCGACAGCATGCCGTCGGTGGGCCGGCGGAACAGCATGTCGGCGCGGCCGTCACCGTTGAAGTCGCCGACGCCGAGCAGACGAAAGTCGACGCCGGTGGACCCGAGCAATTGCGCCCCGATGTTCGTGAACCCGTCGAACAGGTAGAGCGACAGCATCCCGTCGCTTTCGCGGCGGAACAGGATATCGGCCCGGCCGTCGCCATTGAAATCGGCAACGCCGCGCACACGAAAGTCGTTGCCGACAGTCCCGAGCAACTGGGCCCCGATCATCTGGAACCCGTTCATCAGGTAGAGCGACAGCATGCCGTCGCCGCGGCGGCGGAACAGCATGTCGGCCCGGCCGTCGCCATTGAAGTCGGCGACGCCCGCCAGGTCCCAATCGACGCCGACGGCGCCGAGCAACTGCGCCCCCAGGAGCTGGGACCCGGCGAGGAGGTAGAGCGACAGCATGCCGTCGCTCGTGCGGCGGAACAGCATATCGGCGTTGCCGTCGCCGTTGAAGTCGGCGACGGCAACGAGCGTGAAGTCGACGCCGACGGTGCCGAGCAGATTGATCGCGATGAACTGGAACCCGTTCATCAGATATTGCGAGATCAGCCCGTCGGTGCGGCGGAACAGGAGGTCGCTGCGACCGTCGCCGTTGAAGTCGCCCAGGTATGAGGCCAAGGTGCAGGCCGCCACGGGTGGCGGTGGCGGCGGCGACGGCGCATTACAGGCGAGGCTCTGCACCGCGGCGTCTACTTGGATGCGCGGCTTGCCGATGCTGCCGCCCACACGGTTGTCCGTGACGTTGACGCCTGTGTTTCGCAATGCATTTGCAATCTCATCGGATGTCTTGGTGGGACATACGGTGCGTATCGCCGCAATGGCGCCCGCCGTGTGCGGGGTGGCCATCGAGGTGCCGACGAAGCAGGCGTAGGAAGTCGTTGCCGGAGGAGAGACCGCTATTGGACCGAGGATCCCCGGGTTATTGGCGCCGAACGTGCAGGAGCCCCCGGATTCCCCGCCCGGCGCCAGCGAGTGGACCAGGTTCGCCATGTTGGAGAAACTGGACACGGTATCGGTTTTCGTCGTGGATCCAATGGCGAGCGCGCTGGAGATGCAGGCCGGATGACTGATCGTTGTCCGGCTTCCATCGTTTCCGGCGGCAATGGCGGTCAGAACGCCGGCATTTCGCAAGTTGACGATGGCAGGGGCTTGTGCATCGCCGTCGCAGGGTGTCGACGTATTCGGTCCTCCGCCCAGGCTCATATTGACGGACGCCACTCTGATGCCGCCCGGCAGGTTCAGGTTCGCGAACACATGGTTGAGCGCGGCAACCTGGTCGGACGTGAAGGCGGCAATGCAGGGGGCCGGGCTGGGCGAGCAGGCGGCGGCAGAATTGAACCGCGTGAACACCTGGATGGCGAAAATCGCCGCGTTCCTGCCCACGCCATTGGTCGGTTCGCCGGCGCTCGGACTCGTGTTCAAGCCGGCCGCGATGCCGGCCACGTGCGTGCCATGGTCGCACAGGTTGGCGGCGCCGTTGAGGCATTGCCCGATCGGCTGTGCGGCACCGGCGCCGGTCTGAGTACTTGCTCCGCTCGGGCACAGGCTGACGCCGCCACCGCCGCCGCTGCTGTTGGAGAAGCACGCTTCCGCGATCACTTTGCCGTTGAGAAACTCATGGTTCGACTGCGTCCCGGTATCGAGGACGGCGACCGCAAAGTTCTGGCCCGTCGCGCCGGCCGCGTAGGCGTTCGCCATGCCGATCAACGGTACGCTCTGGATGAGCGTCGGCGGCATGGGCCGATCGTAGTTGATGCTGGTGACGCGCGAATCGGCCGCGAGCTGTTCCAGCTCTGCGCCGGTGACGTTCACCGCGAAACCGGGCGTAATGTCGAAACGAAGAATTCCGCGCTCGAGGCCTGGGCCCGAGCTCGGGGTCGTGCCGCCGAAATGATTTGCGATGACCGTCTCCTGAATGGCGGCCACGCTCGCCTTGACGGTCGCCAGCGTCGCCGGGTCGGCGGTGATCGCGCTCGCCTGCATGGGTGAATCGAATTGCACGATGACGCGGACCTTCCCGTCTCGCTGTGCGATCGACAGGATCTCGTCCATCTCTGGCGCCTTCCGCGACAGCGCGGTCGATTGCGCCGATGCGGCCGACGTGAGACCGAACAAGAAGGTAGCTGCGATCGCGGCGCGCCCGGCTGCCATGACGGACGCGTACGGAAGTTTCCGCGTGCTCATATTGCCCCCCTCATATTCCCCCTTCTCCCTCTTCTGAGCCTAATTCTCTCCTCGGTCCCGCGATGCCGGACGCAATGCCGGCGCTGGAGTTCCCGCCGCCGCAGGTGTGAGCGGCATGGCCGTGAGCGTTTGCGCCGGGAGCACCAGCGGCGGGGCCTCGCTCCCTCCCTTGAGGATCGGCAACGGCGCAGTTGCATCCTCGGGCGGAAGCATCAGCAGGCCGGACGCGTCATCGCCTCGCCCCGTTTCCGACAGCGCAATCACCGGCGTCGGCTGAGCCGGCGCAATTGCGACCAACGGTGAACTTTGGCTCTCGGCCCGCGCCGGCGCGCCGGCGATCGCCGCGCGTTTGCTGCGTTCTGCGATCGCCGGAGCAGTATCGGCCAGTTGCGCCTTCAATGCCGGTCGCGCAGGTTCCAGGCGCGTCGGCGCGCCGCCAACCGAGCCGGAGTCCGTCGGCTCCTTGGGTTTGCTGACGGGCTTTATCGCCGCAGTCAGTGCCGAAAGTCCGGCGGAGGACTGTTCGCCTTGAGCCCGTCCAACCACCACCAGACGAACCACGCGCGATCGCTCGCCATCGCCGTCGTGAACGATGACGAAATTGGTCTGCGCGAGAAGCTGCCGGGCCACCGCGGCGGGCGTGCCGATGAATTTTCCGCGGATGCGTTCCTCGCTGAAGGCTGCGTTGATCCAAACGATTTCGAGATCGCTGCCGGCAAACAACTGGCTCAGCACATCGCGGCGCGAGGCGTCGCGTACGTCGAATTCGACGCTCGCCCCGTCGGCGCTGAATTCGAACCGGCTGTCCTCGACATCGGCGAGCGCCAGGTTGAGGCCGACGAAACCGCTACAAGCGCCCGCGCACAGGGTGGCGAGCAGAACATCAAGCGTGCGCTCTCCGTTCATCGTGTGCCCTCCGGTTGTTATGCGCGGGGTGGCGCGGCAACGGCAGCAGGTTGGCGGGGCAGGCTGGACGTATGAGAAAATCGCACAGAAGTTTCGTCGGTGGCCGTATCATACGCGAAGGTGACAGTAGGATGGCGCATGCCCCCGACAAGTGCTTGCGATTCACACGCGAGTTTACCCTGCAGCAGTTCGCAATGCAACCAGAGACAACTATTTACGTATCTTGCTATAGTGAGGTGCTAGTCTCGTCATCGCTGGCGGATATCGCGGCGGCGGAGGACGCAACGTCGCTCTTTAGTTGTTGCCGCGGCGCGATGGGGCCAGACGCAATGGCGGCGCCGTCTCGCCCGCTGCCGGAGGTTTCAACGGCATGTCCCTGTCGGCGGGCGATGGTGCAATCAGCGGCGGCGCTTCGCTGCCCGGCGCAACCTCGGGCAGGGGAGCGGTTGCATCGGCCGGCGGGCGTGTGAGGACACTGCCGGCTGCCGGCGATGTCTGGGAAGCGGGCGGCCGCGATGCCGTTCCCGGTGTTTGCGCGGAGCTGACGGTCACCGCCGCAACCATGGCGACCAAGCTGAAGGCTGCCGTGCGCCAGCGGCCGAGCGAACGCAGTGGCTTCGCCGCAGCGGAAAGTTCAAAACCAACCTGCATTCTTGTTCTCCTGCCGATCATCCGCCTGGAATAAGCGTGCCGATCGCTTCGGTCGGGGCACCGCTCTCGGCAAAACCAAGCCCGCCATCGGGATCTGCCGCATGATTTACGGCTCGCCCTCGCGTGTGGGAATGTGCAGCACCATCTCGGTGTCGGAGAATTTTACCGAAGCGACCTCGACGCTCTCACAGCTTTGCCTCAAATCGCGACTACGGTCATGAACCCGGACGTGTGGGGCTACGACCATCCATGGAACCAGATTCGACGTGCTCTCGTTTTAACCACGCCTTCAGCTTGACCCGCTAACGGACAATCTTTGCGATAAAGTCCCTTCACCGGCTTGGGAGAGTGGGTTGATCAGATCCGTCGGTTGTCGTGCGTCCGGCCGGCGCGACCGCTCACGTGCGCGGGCCATGCGCTTGTGTACGGCGCTGGCCGTAGGCCTGGGCGCTGCCGCTCTCCTGGCTGGCGATGCCGCCAATGCCCAGATGTACGGGTCGTATTGGTCGCCCTACTATTCGATGCGCCCGCCGCGCATGATCGCGCCTTACGGCCCCTATTACCACAAGCCCAAGCGCAAACCGGCCGAGACGCCGGGGAAGGATGCGGAGAAAAAGGCCGTCAAGGTCAACCCGCCGCCGGGTCCCCTGCTGATCGCCATTTCGCTGGATACCCAGCGCCTGACGCTTTACAGCAACGGTGTTCCCATTGCGCACTCGCCGGTCTCCACCGGCACCCCCGACCACCCCACGCCAGCCGGGATATTCAGTGTCATCGGCAAGGAGCGGTTCCATCGCTCGAATCTTTACAGCAACGCGCCGATGCCATTCATGCAGCGCATCACCTGGTCGGGCGTCGCGCTCCATCAAGGCGTGCTGCCCGGCTATCCGGCATCGCACGGGTGCATCCGCCTGCCCGAACGCTTCGCCCAGCACCTCTGGGGAACGACGCGGATGGGAGCGCGGGTGATCATCACCCACGCCGAGGCCGCGCCGTTCGATATCGCCCATGACAAGCTGTTCGCGCCGCGCCCCCGTATCGAACCGGATATCGAGCGCGAGCCGAAGGTCGATCAGGTGCAGGCCAATAGCGCGCTCAAGGTCGCCGCGACCGACGATCCGGTGCAGACAAGCGACGCTCCCAAGCCGGCCCGGCTCGGGACAGCCGAACCGGACGATGTGAGCACAGTGCAACTTAAAGGCCCCTTTGATGCTCCGCGGCGGAGCGCGGCGGCCAACAAGGCGCCCCCGCCCACGACCGGAAGCAAGAAGGCGGCCGTGGCCGCAAGCGAGCTGAGCGACGCCATCGACGCCCAGCCGCTGTCGCCGACCGCGTGGGACGCGGCAATGCCCGGCGAGGCAGCAGAAAGCACGACCAGGCGCCGGCGCGTAGCTGCCACGGAAAGCAAAGAGACACCGCGCATGAGCGACCCGGTCTCCGTCTTCATCAGCCGCAAGACGGGACGACTCTACGTGCGACAGGGATTCGAGCCGGTGTTCGAAACGGCGGTGACGATTCGCGATGCGGACGTGCCGCTCGGCACCCATCTCTATACCGCGATCGCCTTCAACGAGGATCGCACCGCCATGCGCTGGACGGCCGTGACGCTCCCGGACCGTGCTGCGAGCGACCCGGAGCGTCGCCGTATCGGCAAGAAAAAGAAGCACGACGAGCACGAGCCGGCCGCATATGTTCCGGCTTCCGCGCGCCTCGCCGCGACGGCCGCGCTCGATCGAATGGAAATGCCAGCGGACGCGGTCGAGCGCATCTCGAATCTGCTCTCTCCGGGCGCTTCCCTCATCATCTCCGACTACCCGCTCAGCAACGAGACCGGCAAGTACACGGATTTCATCGTCCTGACGCGGTGATTGCGCCGAGCCCCGACTATTCCGCCGGCACCTGCGCCGCCCTGCCCCCATTGAGCTTGCGCCACAGCAGGCCTTCGCGCGCGCCGCCCCAGCGGCGATGCAGCTTGTTCAGCATGAGATAAATCACCGGCGTCGTATAGAGGGTGAGGATCTGCGACACCAAGAGGCCGCCGACGATGGTGATGCCGAGCGGCCGGCGCAGTTCGGATCCCGGCCCGGTTGCCACGATGAAGGGCAGCGCCCCGAGCATCGCCGCGAGCGTGGTCATCAGGATCGGGCGGAAGCGCGCCAGCGCGGCGTCGAAGATCGCCTGCTCGGGCGACAGCCCGCGCCGGCGCTCGGCGTCGAGCGCGAAGTCGATCAACATGATGCCGTTCTTCTTCACGATGCCGATCAGGAGGATGATTCCGATGAAAGCGATCACGGTAAGCTCGCTGTTGGTGATCTGCAGGGCGAGCAGCGCGCCAAGGCCGGCGGACGGCAAGGTGGACACGATCGTCAACGGGTGTGCGAGGCTCTCGTAGAGCACGCCGAGGACGATATAGACCGCCAGCAAGGCGGTGAGGATGAGCAGCGGCTGCTTGCTGATCGACTGGGAAAATTCCTTGGCGTCGCCGGCAAAGTCGGCGCGGATTACATCCGGCATGTGCAGCTCGGCGACGGCCTGACGAACGGCGGCGGTGCCGGTCTCGAGCTGCATGTCGGGCTTGAGGCCATACGATATCGTCACCGAAGGAAATTGGCCTTGATGGTTGACGACGAGCGGCGCCACCGACCGCTCGAACCGCGCCACGCTGGAGAGCGGCACCTGCGTCTTGCCCGCGCCGGGCACGTAGACGCGGGTCAGGTCCTCGGGGTCGCGCTGGAACCGCGGATCGATTTCGAGGATCACGCGGTACTGGTTGCGACTGGTGTAGATGGTCGAGACTTGCCGCTGCGCGAAGGCATTGTTGAGCGCGCTTTCCACGTCTTGAATGCGCACGCCGAGCCGAGCCGCCGCCTGGCGGTCGATCGACACGTTCAGCTGCAGACCTGAGGATTCGCGGTCGGTCGAAACATCGACGAAGCCGGGCAGATTCCTGATCTTCTCGACCGCGCGCGGGACCCATTTCTGCAGCTCGTCGAGATCGTGGCTCCACAAGGTGAACTGATAGTCAGAGGTGCCCTGGCGCGCGCCGACGCGGAGATCCTGGGCCGGAGCCATCCACAGGCCGATGCCGGGCACGGAGGAAACCTTCTGGCGCATGCGGTCGACGACGCGGGCGCTCGAGAGCCCGCCGCGCTCGCCGAGCGGTTTGAGGCCGATGAACAGGCGTCCGCGGTTGACCGAGCCGCTCCAGGCCGAGCCGCCGACCGTCGAGCCCACGCTCGCCACCGCCGGATCCGACATCACGATCTCGGCCACCTGCTGTTGCAGCTCGGTCATCGCCTTGTAGGAAATATCGGGCGAGGCATTGGTGAAGCCGAACACCAGCCCGGTGTCGTCCTGGGGGAAATATCCGCGCGGAGTGTTGATATAGAGCTGAACCGTGAGGGCTGCGGTCAGAAGGAGGAGGATCAAAGTGAGGAAACGATGCCGCAGCACGAAGCCGAGGCTCTTGGCGTAACCCGCAATGGTGCGCGACAGCATGGCCTCCATCACGCGGTCGAGCCAGGTCGCGCTCCGGCTCGGCGCCTCTTTGACGAAATGGGCGCAGATCATCGGCGTGACCGTGAGCGACACGAAGGTCGAGATCACCACCGCGAAGGCGAGGGTGAGCGAGAATTCGCGGAACACGCGGCCGACCACGCCGTCCATCAACAGGAGCGGGATGAACGCGGCAAGCAGCGAGACGCTGATCGAGATCACCGTAAAGCCGATTTGGCGCGCGCCCTCGAACGCCGCGCGCACGGGCGAATGACCCTTCTCGAGGTTGCGGAACATGTTCTCGATCATGACGATGGCGTCGTCGACGACGAATCCGACCGACACCGCAAGTGCCATCAGCGAGAGGTTGTTAATCGAATAGCCCACCGCCCACATCGCCGCGCAGGTGCCGGCGAGCGACAGCGGCACCGTGATGCCGGCGGCGATCGTCGGCGTGATGCGGCGCAGGAAGACGAACACCACCAGCATCACCAGCACGATCGTCGCCAGCAGCGTGTACTGCATGTCCTGCACGCTGGCGCGGATCGTGCTGGTGCGGTCGGATAGCACCGAAATGTCGATGCCGGCCGGAATCCAACGCCTAAGCTCGGGAATGAGCGCGCGGATCTGGTCCACCGTCTCGATTACATTGGCGTCGTTCTGCCTGGTGATATTGAGGAGGATCGCCGGCTGGCGGTTGAACCAGGCGGCCGAGCGGCTGTTGCGCGTTCCCTGCTCGATGCTGGCGATATCGCGCAGGCGCACGATATTGCCGCCCGCGTTCTTGACGATGATCTGCCCGTAGGAGGCCGTCGTGCGCAGCTGGTCATTGGTCCCGATCGCTTCCATCTGGCGCGGGCCGTCGAAGCTGCCGATCGGCGTCACGCTGTTGGCATTGACGATGGCGAGCCGCACGTCCTCGAGCGAAATGCCGGCCGCCGCGATGGCGCCCGGATCGACGCGGACGCGGATGGCCGGTTGATCGGCCCCGCTCACCGTCACCTCGCCGACCCCCGGTATCTGCGAGATGCGCTGGACGATTACGCTGTCGGCGGCGTCGAAGATCGCGCTCGGCGCCACCGTCGACGATGTGAGCGCGAGGATGAGCACCGGCATTGCGGCCGGATTGGACTTGCGGAAACTCGGCAGCGTCGGCAGATCGACCGGAAGGTCCATCACTGCCGCATTCAGGGCCGCCTGCACGTCGCGCGCCGCGCCGTCGATGCTGCGGTTGAGGTCGAACTGGATGGCGATATTGCTCATCCCGAGCGAACTCGTCGAGGTGATCTCGGTCACGCCGGCAATGGTGGCGAGCCGCCGCTCGAGCGGCGCCGCGATCGTTGCCGCCATGGTCACCGGATCGGCCCCTGGCCGGCCCGCTGACACGCGGATGGTGGGGAAGTCGGCGGTCGGCACGCTCGCCACAGGCAGGAATCGATAGGCGACGATGCCGGTCAAGAGCAGGCCGATGGCGAGCAGCGTGGTGCCGACCGGCCGGCGGATGAACGGCGCGGAGAAGTTCATCGCCTACTCCGCCGCTTCCCGGGTGAACTCCGGCTCTTCCGCACGACGCGGCGGCACTCCGCGCGGAGCGCCGGTCCCGGCGAACCGCGTCTTGACCCGTTCCATGGCGAGATAGATCACGGGCGTCGTGTACAAGGTCAACAGCTGGCTCAAGATGAGCCCGCCGATGATAGTGATGCCGAGCGGAAAGCGCAGCTCCGATCCGGTGCCGCTTTCCACCGCCAGCGGCAGCGCGCCGAACAGGGCGGCGAGCGTCGTCATCATGATCGGCCGGAAGCGCAACAATGCCGCCTTCATGATCGAATCGCGCGGCGACAGCCCGTCCCTGCGCTCCGCCTCCAGCGCGAAGTCGATCATCATGATGGCGTTTTTCTTGACGATGCCCATCAGCAGGATGATGCCGATCAGCGCCACGATCGAGAGCTCCTGGCCTGCAAGCATCAAGGCGAGCAGCGCGCCGACACCGGCGGACGGAAGCGTGGACAGGATCGTCAGTGGATGGATGAAGCTCTCGTAGAGCACGCCAAGGACGATGTAGATCGTGATGGCGGCGGCGAGGATCAGCCACGGCTGGCCGGCGAGCGAGCGCGCGAACTCCGCCGCGTCGCCGGAATAGCTGCCGATGATCGAGCCCGGCATGTCGATGTCGCGCTGCGCCGCCGCGATCAGAGCCACGGCGTCGGACAGCGCCGCGCCCGGCGCCAAGTTGAAGCTGACCGTCGCCGCCGGGAACTGCTCCTGATGGGTGATCGTCAGGGGCGCCGTGGTCCGCTCGAGCTCGGTGAACGCGCTCAGTGGCACCTGGGCGGTGGGCGTCACCTGCGTGACCGTATTCGTCGTCGCGGTCGTGAGCTGCGTCGTGCTCGTGGTCGATGACCCGCCGGGCAAAGCCGGAACGTAGAGCTTGGACAGCCAGCTCGGATCGGTCTGGTACTCCGGCATCGCCTCGAGGATCACGCGGTACTGGTTGGCCTGGCCATAGATCGTCGAGATCTGCCGCTGTCCGAATGCGGTGTTGAGCGTGTCGTTGACGGTCTGCATCGACACGCCGAGCCGCGCCGCCTGCTCGCGATCGACCTTGACGAATGCCTGCAGGCCGCCGTCCTGCACTTCGGAAGCGACTTCGCGCAGCATCGGCTCCGACTGCAGCCGCGCAGCCAGGCGTTTCGACCACGCGTCCACCTCATCGGTGTTGGTTCCGGTGAGTGTGTATTGATACTGGGCGCGGCTGGCGCGCGTGCTGATCTGGATGTCCTGCACCGGCTGGAAGTACGCGGTCAGACCCGGAATCGGCGCGACCGCCTCCTGCAGGCGCTCGATCACCTCGCCGGCGAGCGCGCGGCGCTGGTCGCGTGGTTTGAGCGTGATGGCCAAGCGGCCGGCATTGGGGGTGGGATTGATCGGGCTGATGCCGATGACCGACACGACGCCGCTCACGTCGCCGTCGCGCCGAATCGCTTCCGCTGCCTCACCCTGCAGTCGCTTCATCTCGTTGAACGACACGTCCTGCCCCGCCTCGATCACGGCGGTGATCAGGCCGGTGTCCTGCGGCGGCAGAAATCCCTTGGGGATGACGAGGTAGAGAGCAATCGTGGCGACGAGCGTCGCCACGGTGGTCACGAGCGTCAGGGTCTGATGCCGCAGAACCCATTCCAGACTGCGCCGATAGCCTTCGACCGTCGCGTCCACGAAGGTGTTGAAAGCCCGCGTCAGAGCGTTGCCGCGTCCTTCATGCGCCACCCCCAGGAGCCGGCTGCACAGCATCGGCGTGAGCGTCAATGAGACGATCATCGAGGTCACGACCGCGATGGTCAGCGTGAGCGCGAATTCGCGGAACATGCGGCCGACCAGGCCGGTCATGAACAACAGCGGGATGAACACGGCGACCAGCGACATCGTCAGCGAGATCACCGTGAACCCGATCTCGCTCGCGCCGCGCAGCGCGGCGTCGAACGGCGACTCGCCGTTCTCCATATGGCGCACGATGTTCTCGATCATCACGATCGCATCGTCGACCACGAAGCCGGTGCCGATGGTGAGCGCCATCAGCGACAGGTTATCGAGCGAGAAGCCGCAGAACCACATCACGCCGAAAGTGGCGACGAGCGAGAGCGGCAGCGTGATGCCGGCGATGATGGTGGCGCGGATCGTGCGCAGGAAGATCAGCACCACCAGCACCACCAGGGCGACCGCCAGCACCAGGGTGAACTGGACGTCGCGCACCGAGGCGCGGATGGTGTGTGTGCGGTCGTGCACGACCGCAAGCTTCACCCCCACCGGGGTGGCGCGCTGCAGGCGCGGCAGCTCGCGCTGGATCAGCCTGACCGTCTCGATGACGTTGGCGCCGGGCTGGCGCTTGATGTCGACGATCACCGCCGGCACGCCCTGATACCAGCCGCCGACCCGATTGTTCTCCAGCCCGTCGACGATGCGGGCGACATCGCCCAGCAGCACCGGTGCGCCGTTGCGATAGGCAACGATGATCTCCCGGTACGCGTCGGCCGCGAGGATCTGATCGTTGGCCCCGATCGTGTAGGCCTGATGCGTGCCGTCGAGCGCGCCCTTGGGGCCGGCGACATTGGCGGCGACGATGGCGACGCGCAGGTCCTCGGGTCCCATTCCGTAAGCGGCGAGCCGCGCCAGATCCGCCTGGATGCGTATGGCCGGCTTGATGCCGCCCTGCACCGAGACGTTGCCGACGCCGGTCACCTGGCTCAGCCGCTGCGCAATCAGCGTGTCGGCGAGATCGCTCATTTCTCTCAGCGACGACGTTTCCGAGGTCAGAGCCAGCGTAACGATCGGCGCGTCGGCCGGGTTCACCTTGGCGTAGACCGGCGGGTACGGCAGGTTGCGCGGCAGCATCGAGGCGGCGGAATTGATGGCCGCCTGGATGTCCTGGGCGGCGCCGTCGATGTCGCGGCCGAGATCGAACTGCAGCGTGACCTGGCTGATGCCGAACGAGCTCGACGAGGTCATGGTCGCGAGCGACGGGATTTGCCCGAACTGGCGCTCGAGCGGCGCCGTGATCAACGCCGCGACCGTGTCGGGGCTGGCGCCAGGAAGCTGCGTCGTCACCTGCACGGTGGGAAAATCGACCTGCGGCAACGACGAGACCGGCAGCAGCCAATAGCCGAGCGAGCCGCCCAACATCACGGCCAATCCCAACAGGGACGTCGCGATCGGTCGCCGGATGAAGGGGGTCGAGACGGCCATGGCTTAGCTCTTCGGACCGCCGCGCCGGCCGCGCCGCGGCGGCTCGCTCGAGGCCGCCGGCGGCGGTGTCTCGTCGGCATTGGCGGCGGCGACCTTGGTGCCGTCGGAAATGCGCGCAAAGCCGGTGGTCACCACCCGGTCCTGGCCCTTGAGGCCCGCGGTGACGACGGCCTGCGTGTCGTCCTGCTGCGAGACCGTTACCGGCCGGACCGCGACCGCATCCTCGTTCATCACGTAGACGAACGTGCCGTTCGGGCCGCGCTGCACCGCTGCGGTCGGCACCGTCACCACCTGGTGCAGTGTCTCGATCAGGAGCCGCACATTGACGAACTGACCCGGCCAGAGCTGCAGGTCGGCGTTGGGGAACTCGGCCTTGAGCTTCACCGTGCCGGTGGTCTGATCGACCTGATTGTCCACCACCTGCAGCGTGCCGCGGTCGACCACCGACTTGTTATCGGAGCCGAGCGCCTCGACCACGAGCGGTTCTCGCGCAAAGGCGCGGTTGACGCGCGCGAGCTGCTGCTGCGGCAGGCTGAAGAACACCGACAGGGGCTTGATCTGCGTGATCATCACGATGCCGGTTGAGGCGTCGCCGGCGCGGATGAGGTTGCCCTCATCGACCATGCGGATTCCAGTACGGCCGGAAATCGGCGCGATGATCTTGGTATAGCCGAGGATCGCCTGGGCGTTGTCGATAGCCGCCTGGTCGAGCTTCACCTGTGCCTCGAGCTGCGCCACCATGGCCTTCTGGGTGTCGGCCTGCTGACGCGTCGCCGAGTTCGACGCGACGAGGCGGTTGTAACGCTCGAGGTCGAGCCGGGCGTTCGCCAGCTGTGCTTCGTCTTGCGCCTTCTTGGCCGTCACCTGGTCGAACAGCGCCTGGTAGGTGATGGGATCGATCTCGGCGAGCACATAGCCGCGCTCGACGTCCTGGCCCTCCTTGAACAGGATGCGCATGAGCTTGCCGTCGACCTGCGGGCGTACCGTGACCGTGTTGAGGGCCTTGATGGTGCCGACGCCGTCGAGATAGACGGGAACGTCGGCGAGCTTGGCTTGGGCCGCCAGCACCGGAACCGGCGCGTCGGGCGCGCCGCGCCCGCGCTTGCCGAAGAATTGCCGTTGCTGCTGCGACTGCGCCGCGATGACCACCGCGCCCGCAACGGCAACCAGGCTGCCGACGATCAACACGTACTTGGCGAATCTTCTCATCGTCATTTCTCTCTAACCAGCCCGGCGCAGCGCCGCCCCGCGCAACTCGTCGCCCGGCCTTGGCCAGCCGCCGCCCAACGCCTGGAACAGGCTCACCGTCGCCTGAAACCGTGCAAGGCGCACGATTGCGAGCGTGTCCTGCGCCTGGAACAGGGTTGCCTGCGTGTTGAGCAGGGTGACGAGATCGATCGTGCCTTCGCGCAATCGCGTCTCGGAGAGATCGAAGGCGCGCCGGGAGCTCTCGACCACTTCACGCTGCCGGCGTTCGCGCTCGGCCATCTGCTGCACGGCAACGAGCGCATTCTCGACGTCGGCGAAGGCCGCAATGACGGACTGGCGATAATGCTGCAGCAGCTCCTCCTGGCGGCCCTGCGCCTGGTTGAGCAGGCCCTTGAGGCGGAACCCGTCGAAGATCGGCTGCGTGAGGCTTGCGGCCACCGAATAGAAAGCGGCTTGCGGGCTGAACAGATTCTTCAGGGCATTGCTGGCGAAGCCCCCCTGCCCGGTCAGCTGGATGCTCGGCAGGAACGCGGCGCGCGCTGCATAGACGTTGGCGTCTGAGGACGCGAGCTGCGCTTCGGCTTCGCGGATGTCCGGCCGCTGCGTCAAGAGCTCGGACGGCAGCCCCGGCGTCACCTGCGGAAGCGGAAGGCGCGACAGGCTGCCGCCGCGGATGTTGGCATATTCCGGCGCGCGGCCGATCAGCACCGCCAGCGTGTTCTTGTTCTGCAGCACCAGCTGCTCGAGCGTCGGCAGCACCGCGCGCTGGGTGGCGACCACGCTCTCCTGTTGCGCGACGTCGAGCTCGGATGCGGTGCCGACCTCGCGGCGCTGTTTGATGGCATCGAGCACGCGCACCGCGGCGCGCAAATTGTCCTGCGCGATGCGCAGGCGGTCCTGCGACGCAAGCACCACGAAGTATTGATTGGCAACCGCGGCAAGGGTGCTCAACGCGACGACCTCGCGGTCATAGCGGCTCGCGACCGCCAGCTCCTCAGCGGCGCGCAGGGTTGCCCGGTTCTTGCCCCAGAAATCGATCTCATAGCTCGCATTCAGCGCAACGCGCAGCGTCGCCCGATCCGGGCCGCCCGGCGCCCGCGCGCGCGTGGCGCTCGCGTCGAAGTCAATCAGCGGAAGAAGCGGCGCGCCGGCGATCCGCGCCTGGGCATCGGCCTGGATGATGCGCGCCACCGCCGCCGCGATGTCGAGGTTGCCGATCTGCGCCTCTTCCATCAGCGCGGTGAGCTCGGGCGAGCGGAAGGAACGCCACCAGTCGAGCTTGGGGAGCGCAGCGTGCGGTTTGCCACGCGCGGCGCGATACGTCAGCGGAATATCGAGCGCGGGGTCGGACAGTTCCTTGTGCAGGCAACCGCCGAGCGTCGGCAGCAGCGCCGTCGCCAGCACGAACCGCAATCTCCGCCCGCGCGCGGTCGCGCCCTCAGGCATCGCCCGTTGTCGTAGAGAACTTTGCATGATTGGGATCCCCTCCCGCCAAGCCGTCCTAGCGCTGCGTTTGACTGACGCTGCGCGGGCCGGGAGGCCAATCCGCAAGCTTGTTTCGGCCGGCCGCCGACATCTTGCCGGCGGCGGACGCGATCATGTCCTGTAACAATTGATCGAACACTTGGCGCGCCGCACGGGCCTTGACCATCGCGGCGCGCATCGCCTCCGGCTCGAACGGATCGGAGCGCAAGACTCGGCGGACCTCGTCCTGCGCCCGGTGATAGGCCGCGCGCGAGGCGTCCACCGTGGTCGCATTGGCCCGGTATTCGCTCCGCAGGATCTCGGCATCGCTCGATGGCAGCGTCGCGGCGAGACGCTCCACCCGCGCCGCCACGCTGCGATCGACCGGCGCCGTGCTCACCGCGCGATCGGCAAGGTAATGGCGCGTCACCAGCGCGCCGGTGGCGCCGATGAAGAACAGATTGAGGCCGAGCGAGCCCAACAGGATCCAGCGCGAGCTGCGGTCCACGCCCGCAACAACGGATGTCGCCATGGTCATGGCCTTACTCCTGTCAATGGCTCCGGCTCGAACACTGCGGCGAGATCGGGGTCAGCGGATGCCGCGACGACGAAGCGGACATCCCGGGCATCCACATCCGGCCCGAACAGACCGAGCACCACGCCCAGGCACGCGACGCCGGCAAGCGCGGCGATGCGCAGCCGCGACGGCGCGAGGTCCACGTCGAGCAGCGCCATCGGCCAGGACGGCGCAAAGCGCCGCTGTGGCGGCAGCTCGCGCGGCAATCGCGCGAGAACACGGGCGGCCGCAGCGTCGAGCGAGGCCGGTTGCGCCGTCATGCCGCGCGCGATGAGGTCGTCGAGCCGTTGCGCCGCGGCCAAGCGCGCCCGCGCCGCCGGCTCGGCCGCGAGCAGGCGCTCCGCCGCGACACGAGGCTCGTCAGGCCATGCCGAGAGATCGCTCCCGCGACGATCGATGGCGTCCTGGAATTCAGCGAGTTTCATCCGATTTCCCCCATATCGATCCTGCTGCCGAGCTTTTCCCGCAAAGCCCGCTTGGCCCGCACCAGCAGCGCTTCGACGCCGGAGATGCTCGTCTCGAGAATTGCGGCCGTCTCGGCATTGCTCAGGCCCTCATCGTAAGTGAGAACAATCGCGGCGCGCTGGCGATCGGGCAGTTCGGCAATCGCCGTCGCGACCTGTCGGGCGGTCTCATCGTCTTCCATGCGCGCGGCTGGGTCGGCGGCCGGGTCGAGCGGATCGCCGGCCGCGGCCAGCGGCAGGAACGGCACACGCCGACGGCGACTGAGGCAGAGATTGAGAACGACGCGATAGAACCAGGTGCGAAACGCCGCCAGCGGACGCCAGCGCGGCGCGTTGATCCACACGCGCAGCAGAGCCTCCTGCACCACCTCTTCGGCGTCGGCTCGATTGCCGGTGATGCGGCGCGCCAGCAGGAGCCCGCGGGCGGCATAGCGGCCCGACAGCAGGCGGAAGGCAGCCTCGTCGCCCTTGGCGACCCGCTGCATGAGGTCTTCGTCGCTCGCCCCGTCCATGCCGCCCGGTTCCGGCCACGAATCACGATTGAGGCGATCGGCGCGCCTGTGCGGGCGCAATCGTATCGCGAGAGCGGCAACGGAGCGAACATGCGCCGACGAACCTGTGGAGCGAGGGGCGGGTTGTTCCCACTCGTTTGAACGCTACACCAAGGGAAACCCTGCGCGCGCGGCGGCGATTTTCGGCGATTTCGAATAAGCTTCTGAAATGCCAAACAAATGCTTGGCTGCGCCAGCGGATTGTCCGTAGTTTTCCGCTGGCGGATTATCCCTTTGGGTTGGCCGGCATGTCCTGGCTTCCCGGGCCGCCGGCGGGGTGGAGGAAGCGCGACGATGGAACATTGGATCGAGCAGGCAACCCAATATTCGCGGGAACACTATGTCGAGCTCTTCGGCTTCGCCTCGGCAGCCGCGAGCATCTACGCGTTCAATTGCCGAACGATCATTCCGCTGCGCATCGCCTCGATCCTCGCCAATGTGCTGGCCATCGCCTACAGCGGCAGCCGCGGCACCTACCCGACATTTGCCCTCAACGTGATCCTGCTGCCGCTCAACGTCATGCGGCTGCGATCGATGTGGCGGCTGGTGCACGAGGTCGACGCCGCAGCCAGCAGCGACCTCAACGTCGAATGGCTGCGGCCGTATATGCGGCCGAAGAATTACAAGCCCGGCGAGTTCCTCATGCGGCAGGGCGAGATCGCCACGGAGGCGTTCTATATCGTGGGCGGCGAGGCCGAGCTCGTGGAGATCGACAAGAGGGTCGGCCCCGGGACGCTGCTGGGAGAGATCGGGCTGTTCACGCCGGGCAATCAGCGCACCATGTCGGTGCGCTGCCGCACCGAGGTGCACGCCGCGACCATCACCTACGATCAGTTCAAGCAGCTCTATTTCCAGAACCCGCAGTTCGGCTTCGTTCTGCTGCGCCTCATCGTCGCCCGCCTGCACGGCAGCGGCGAGCTCACGCGGCCGGCAAAGCTGTCATGAGGTGTGGGCAACAGCCCCGACGCTGATCAGGTGACGAGTAACAGGCTTTGCACAACCAGGGTCCGCTACTAAGCTTGCTGCGTGCCGGTGCGAACAGCATCAGGCAAAATCACGGGGGAACACATGGCACGGGGGACGAAGCTCTACATTCCGGCGCTCGGCCGGTTCTATGACGCGGCCTACGAATATGCCGAGCCGTTGCTGCGCATCGCGCTCGGCGGCATTCTCATCCCGCACGGCATGCAGAAGCTGTTCGGCGCCTTCGGCGGCATGGGGCTGACGGCCAACGCCCAGCTGTTCGAGCGCATTGGCTACCATCCTGGCATGTTCTGGGGCACGCTGGTCGGCTTGACCGAGTTCATCGGCGGCATCCTCCTGGTGCTCGGCTTGTTCACCCGTGCGGCGGCGCTGGCGGTCACGATCTTCATGCTCAACGCGGTCTACGTCACGTCGAAGGCCGGCGGGTTCTTCTGGACCAACCGCGGCAGCGAGTTCTCGATTCTGATCCTGGCGGTGGCCGTGTTCTTCCTCATCCGCGGCGGCGGCGCGTGGTCGCTCGACGAGAAGCTCGGCCGCGAGCTTTGACGTCGCAGGCTTCGTAGGGTGGGGCAAAGGCGAGCTCTTGCGAGCCGTGCCCACGCGTGTTTCGCCACGCGGTCCGCGTGGGCACGGCGCTCCCTTACCGCATCGTGTGTTGATGGCGCGGCGCAGCGCGCCTTTGCCCACCCTACAAACCCTAGGTGAAAGCGCCCTTCGCGCGCAGGCTGCGCAGGCGAACGAAGTCGACCCCGAGCACGCCGAGCGACGCGAGGACGCCGACCATGTTGACCCAGACGGCGGTAGCGAAGGCCGCCGGCGGCACGACCACCAGCAACGACAGGGTTCCGTAGATGGCGCGGCCGCGCCACGTCCGAGGCGCCCGCGCGAACCCGACCACGGCGGCGGTGCCGAGGAACAGGCCGAACAGCACGCGGGCGAAATTGAGAACGATCTCCAACGCGGCGCCGTCCATCAACAGGCTCGGGGTGAGCACGAACAGGAACGGCAGGATGAAGGTGCTCCACCCCACCAGGCAGGCGATCCAGCCGGTGGTCCAGCCGTCGGTGCGCGCAATGTTGGCCGCCGCATAGGCGGCGAACGCCACCGGCGGCGTGATCATCGACAGCATGCCGTTGTACATGACGAACATGTGCGCGGCCATCGGCGTCACGCCGAGCTTCACCAGCGCCGGCGCCAGCAGCGTCGCGGTGAGGATATAGACGCTCACCGTCGGCAGGCCGATGCCGAGAACGAAGGCGAGCACGGCGATCAACAGCAGCAGCAGAAAAATATTGTCGCCCGACAGCGCGACGAGCTGCATCGTCATGCCGAAGGCAAGCCCGGAAATGGCGAGGATACCGACCATGACGCCGGCGGCGGCGCCGATCAGCAGGATATCGAGCGAGATGCGCCCGGTTTCGATCACCGCGGTGATGAGGCCGACCAGCGTCGGACGCCGGCCGCGATAGCCGAAGGTGAACGTCAGCACCATCAGAATCGCGGTCGCAACGACGGCGGCCTTTTCCGGCGTCAGCAGGAAGATTTCGGGATAGATCAGCGCGAACACCAGGAAGAGGATCGGCACCAGGAAATGCCAGCCCGATTTCAGCACCTCGCCGAGCGTCGGCGCGTTGGGATCTTCGACCGAGCCGATCTTATGCTTGGCGGCATCGAGATCGACATGGATGAACAGGCACGCATAGTAGAGGATGGCGGGAATCGCGGCCGCGACGCAGACCGCGCCGTAGGACACCTGCAGGAACTCCGCCATGATGAAGGCGGCCGCCCCCATCACCGGCGGCATCAATTGCCCGCCGGTCGAGCCAACGGACTCGATCGCCGCCGCCTTGTAGCGCGAGAACCCCGACTTGATCATGGTCGGGATGGTGACGATGCCGACCGCGAGGACGTTAGACACCGCACTGCCCGAGATCATCCCGAACAGCGCCGATCCGACGACGGCGATCTTGGCCGAGCCGCCGCGGAAGCGCCCCATGGCGGCCATTGCAATGTCGGAGAAGAAATCGGCGCCGCCGGTGCGCGCCAGCACCTGGCCGAGAATGGTGAACGGGATCACCACGAGCACGGCGACCTGCAGGATCGCGCCGATCATGCTGTTGACGTCGAGCCCGAGATAGGCGACGAGCCGCTCGGGCGAGACCCAGCGTGTCTGAAAATCGCCCGGCAGGCTCGGGCTGATATAGATGTAAACCGCCATCGCCAGGATAATCGCGACGAAGCCCCAGCCGGACGTGCGGCGGCTGGCTTCCAGCACGAGGAACAGCAGGATGGCGCTGCCGACGATGCCTTCCACCGGCAGCATCGCCAGCTCGTAGGTCAGCGGCTCGTAGCGCACGAAGATGTAGCCGCACAGCAGGAGCGACACGGCGGCGGCGGTAAAATCGAACGCGCGCGCGAATGCAGGCCTGCCGGCAAGAAAGGTCCAGGCCAGCGCCAGCACCAAGCCGGCCCACAGCAGCAGCGGAACGTCGAGCGGATTGCGGAAGCGGTAGGCGATGTAGGCGAGGATGGTGACTGTCGTGATCGCGCCCGCCAGATCGATGGCGCGGCGCTCCCGCTGCGCTTCCACCACGAAGGCCAGCGCCAAGGTAAGACCCAGACAGGCGGTCAATAGCTGCTCGGTATAGAACGAAACGTTGAAAACCTGCCGGGGGACATCCAGTACCCACAGGACCACGCAGGCGACGAGCAGCCCTTGCAGGACATTGGTCAGGACGAGCGTGGTTTTCGACGCGGCGGCCGCGAATTCCTCCGCGCTCGCCAGCAATCGTTCTTCGGACGCGGCGCTTGCGGGGACCGCTGCGTCCGGAAGCCGTTGCTCCTCGTTCACTGGATCGCCTTAGCTTCGATCTTCCGCTCCTTGAAGTATTTCGCGGCGCCGGGGTGGTAGGGAAAGTCATATTGCTTGTGGAGTCCGGCGGCGGAGAACTCACGCAGGTTCGGCGCGACGGCGATCATGTCGTCCTTGTTGGCCTCCATCGTCGCGATGACCTTATAGACCACGTCGTCCGGCACCTTGGCATGGGTGAACAGAAGGTTGTCGATCGTATAGACCTTCATCGGCTTTTCGACGCCGATGAAAATGGGGCCGGGCGCGGCATCGCTCAGATAGCCGTAAGGCTGGATCTTGCGCGCTTCGGCCATGCCGGGGGATTCCGGAATCTCCAGGAAGCGAGTGCCGCCGACGCTCACGTCCACTTCGCGCACCTTGGGGGCGCCGAACGCGAACATGAACATGTCGGCGGCGCCGGCGACGAAATCGTCGGCCGAGCGGACGACGTTGGGCACGAGCACCGGCTTGATGTCCTTCTCGGTGAGGCCGCCGGTCGCCAGGATGGCGCGCGACATCGGATCGAGCGCGCGCATGGCGGAATAGCCCATGGTCACGCGCTTGCCGCGCAAGTCGGCAACCGTCCGCATGTTCGAATCCTTGCGCACCCAGAAGCCGGTCTTGAGCGTGTAGACCGCCCCGATCATGCGCAGGTTGGGCTGCTCGTTGCTGGTGATCGCGGTGCCGATTTCGGGAGCATTCGCCATGCCGAAATCGGCTTCGCCGCGGCCGACGATGGCGATGATCACGGTTTCACCCGCGGTGGGCTGCACCAGCGTGTTGAGCCCGCCCTTCTCCTTCAACACCTTGGCGATGGCCGAGCTGGTCGTGTGATTGACGGAGCCCGGCTGCATGGAGGCGAGGCCGTAAGTCTGGGCCGTGCCGGCCCCGCTCGTCAGGATGAGCACAGCCGCGCATGCGCAGGCGGTGAAAAGGTGTCGCGTTGCGGACATGGCAGCTCCCTCCCCTTGGCCGTGCTGTTGTGCGCCTTCCCTTTCGGCAAGTCCGCTCGCTACTCCACCGGAGTGGGCGCGAGATTTTGCTCCTTGAAGTATTTCAGCGCGCCCGGATGATAAGGCACCTCGTACTGCTTGTAGGCAAACCGGGGGGAGAATTCGCGTAAGACCGGCTGCACCGCGATCAGGTCGTCCTTGTTCTTCAACAGCGTGTCGACAAACTTATAGACGAAGTCGTCGCTGGTCTTGGCGTTGGTGAAGAACACGTTGTCGAAGCTGTAGACCTTCATCGGCTTCTCGACGCCGACGAAGACCGGTCCGGGTGCGACCTCGGTCAAGTAGCCCCAGCGCTCGATCTTGCGCGCTTCCGGCATGCCTTGCTCGCTGATCTCGGTCATGCGGATGCCGCCGACGGTGACGTCGACCTCCCGCACCTTGGGTGCGCCGAACGCGAAGTAGAAGGCGTCGGCCGCGCCGGAGGCGAAGTCGTCGGCGCTGCGCACCACATTGGGCACGAGCACGGGCTTGATGTCCTTCTCGCTCAAGCCCGCCGTCGCCAGCATGGCGCGTACCGTCGGTTCGAGCGCGCGCATGGCGGAAAACCCGTACGGCACCCGTTTTCCCCTGAGGTCCGCGACCGTGCGGATGCCGCTGTCCTTGCGCACGAAGAAGCCGACACGCAGCGCATGCGCGGCGCCGATGATGCGCAAATCCTTGGCGCCTTTCGCCAGGCCGTCGTGCACCTCCATGGCGTTGGAGATGCCGATCTCGGCCTCGCCGCTGGCGACCATGGGAACGATGACCTGGTCGCCGGCAGTGGGCTGCACCAGCACGTTCAGCCCGGCTTTCTCCTTGAGAACCTTGGCGGCCGCCGACGCCGTGGTGTGATTGAGCGTGCCGGGCTGCAGGGTGGCAAAGCCGTAGGTCTGGGCGCGCGCGGTGCTGGCGAGGGCCAGCCCCACGAGCACCAGAGCCGCGATGCCGATGCGTTCGAGCGCTCGCGCCGCGCCATGGGCGGCGGACGGTATAAATAAAAATCCAGACACGATGTCCTCCCTGGCGGAACGTTATTATTGGATCGCCTTGGCAGCGATCTTGTTGTCGGCAAAGTACTTCAGCGCCCCGGGATGATACGGGACGTTGTACTTCTTATACAGAGCTTGCGGCGAGAATGTCCGCAGCGCCGGCTGGACGGCGACAAGGTCGTCCTGGTTCTTCGCCATCGTGTCGATCATCTTGTAGACGACGTCGTCCTTCACCTTGGCGTGCGTGAACAGCATGTTGTCCCAGGTGTAGACGCCCATGGGCTTCTCGACGCCGATATAGAACGGACCCGGCGCCGCGGGCGCGAGATATCCGTCCGGATAGAGCTTGCGCGCAGCGTCCATGCCGCTTTCCGGAATTTCAATGGCGCGGATGCCGCCGACCGTCGCGTCGACCTCGCGCACCTTGGGCGCGCCGAACGCGAAGTAGAACATGTCCGCCGCCCCGGCGACGAAGTCGTCGGCTCCCCGGATCACGTTGGGCACGAGCACCGGCGAGATGTCTTTCTCGGTCAGTCCCCCGGTGGCCAGCATGGCGCGCATGACGATGTCCAGCACGCGCTGCGCCGAAAAGCCGTAGACCACCTTCTTGCCCCTGAGGTCGGCCACCGTCCGCATGGAGGTGTCCTTGCGCACGAAATAGGCGGTGGGCAGCGGGTGAAGCGCGCCGATCAGCCGGAGCTCCGGCAGCCGCGCGCCTTCGGTGGCAACGCTCACTTCCAGCGCGTTGGCAATGCCGAGCTCGGCTTCGCCGCGCCCGACCAGCGGAATGATCACGGATTCGCCCGCCGTGGGCTGGACCAGCGCGTTCATGCTCGCCTTCTCCTTCAGCACCTTGGCGATCGCCGAGCCGGTCGTGTGATTGAGGGTGCCGGGCTGCATGGTGGCGAGGCCGTAGGTCTGCGCGCGTGCCGGCGCGGCTCCGAGTGCAACCGTCGCAAGCGCGAGGCAGAGCCCCGCGAGCCGGCGCGCCAGAATCCCGACCATGAATCCTCCATTGCGAGGCTGCCGCTCAGGCCATGCTCGCCTGAGGACGCTCTCGCGTGTTGGGACACTTTAGTCTGCAAGCGGCCGCGGGAGTCAAATCACCGTCTGGCACCAGCCCGTTGCGTCGACGCTCAGCCTTGACAGGGACCTTGTCCGGGGCTGAGCGGTGTCGGATGATCCGAACTTGCGCATCAGACGGGAGGGAGCCATGCTTGGAGTTTTAAAGTTGTGCGGCTGCTTGATCCTGCAGACCGTCGCGATCGCCGCTGCGATGGAGACGGCGAGCGCGGTCGAGCTCAATCCGCAGGCGCTCGTCTACAAATTGCCCGATCAGCTCCAGTGGCGCGACCCGCTGGGCGCGTCCGGCGTCAACCAGGCGATCCTGCAGGGCGACCCCACCAAGCCCGGTCTCTATGTGGTCCTCAACCGCTTCAAGCCCGGGAATTTCAGCCGTCCGCACTTCCATCCCAATGACCGCTTCATCACCGTCGTGAAGGGAACCTGGTGGGTCGCGACCGGCAACAAGTTCGATACCAACAACATGGTGCCGATGCCGACCGGTTCGTTCGTCACGCATTTCGCCAAGCAGGTGCACTGGGACGGCGCCAAGGACGAGGAAGCCTGGGTGCTGATCGTCGGGGACGGCCCGGCCACCCTGACGCGGGTGGAAGAAGCCCAGTAACTCACGAGGCGGGGCGCCAGCACACCTGCCTTGTCGTCACCAAGCCGCTCCACTAGGTTCCCGGCACAACCACGCCGGGACCTGCGATTATGCAAATCTGCGACGGCATCGTCGAAGCCATCGGCAATACGCCGCTGATCAAGCTCGAGCGCGCGTCCGAGGCGACCGGCTGCACCATCCTGGGCAAAGCCGAGTTCATGAATCCGGGCCAGTCGGTCAAGGACCGGGCGGCGCGCCAGATCATCCTCGAGGCGGAAAAGCGCGGCGAGATCAAACCCGGCGGGCTGGTGGTCGAGGGGACGGCCGGCAATACCGGCATCGGCCTCGCTCTGGTCGCCAACGCGCGCGGCTACCGCACCCTGATCGTCATCCCGGAGACGCAGAGCCAGGAAAAGAAGGACATGCTGCGGGTGTGCGGCGCCGAGCTGGTGGAGGTGCCGGCCGTTCCCTACAGCAATCCCAACAACTACCAGCACATCGCCAGAAGGATTGCCGAAAGCTTACGCAAGATGGAGCCGAACGGCGTGCTCTACGCCGATCAGTGGAACAATCTCGACAATCGCAAAGCCCACTATGTGTCGACCGGACCGGAGATCTGGGAGCAGACGGACGGCAGGGTGGACGGCTTCATCTGTGCCATCGGCACCGGCGGCACCGTCGCCGGCGTCTCCATGTGCTTGCGCGAGAAGCGCCAGGACATCGTCATCGGCGTCGCCGATCCGAAAGGCGCGGCCATGTACGACCTGTTCACCCATGGCCAAGCCAAGGCCTCGGCCGGCGGCTCGATCACCGAAGGGATCGGGCTCGGGCGGATCACCTCGATCATCCGCGACATCAAAGTCGACAAGGCCTATCTGATTCCCGACGAGGAGGCCGTGCCGGTGATCTTCGATCTGCTGGAGCACGAGGGCCTGTGCATGGGAGGCTCGACCGGCATCAACGTCGCCGGCGCCGTCAGGCTGGCGCGGGACATGGGGCCGGGCCACACGATCGTGACGATCCTCGCCGATTACGGCACGCGCTATCAGTCGAAGCTGTTCGACCCGGCGTTTCTGCGCTCGAAGGGGCTGCCGGTGCCGTCATGGCTGGAGCGCAAATCGAGCGTCAGCATACCGTACGAGAAAGTGTAGCAACTCAGCCGAGCCCGCGATGCCGACCGAATGTCTGTTCCGCGACGACGCCTATCTGAGAGATTGCCGTGCGACCGTGCTCGGCGTGACGCACCAGGGCGGCCTCGTGCTCGATAAAACCGTCTTCTACGCCACCTCGGGCGGGCAGCCGGGCGATCGCGGCATTCTCGTCACGGCGAGCGGCGCTGAGATTCCCATCGGCACCGCCGTGTACACCGATACCGCCAAGAGCGACATCGCACACGTTCCGGCGAACGGTGCAGCAGCACGGCCCAACATCGGCGACACCGCGACGGCAACGATCGATTGGGAGCTTCGCTACGCGCGCATGCGCATGCACACGGCGCTGCACCTGCTCTCCGCCGTGCTGCCTTATCCGGTGACCGGTGGCGCGGTCGGCGAAGCCGAGAGCCGGCTCGATTTCGATATTCCCGAAGCCGGGCTCGATAGGGACGAGATCACGGCGAAGCTCAACGAGATGATTGCGGCCGATGCCGAAGTGCGCAGCCGCTGGATCAGCGATGACGAGCTCGCCGCCAATCCCGGCCTCGTGAAGACCATGTCGGTGAAGCCGCCCATGGGCACCGGCCGGGTGCGGCTCATCGAGATCGCCGGCTTCGATCTCCAGCCTTGCGGCGGCACGCACGTGCGCCGCACGTCGGAAATCGGCGCTGTGCGCGTGACGCAAATCGAAAAGAAGGGCAAACTCAACCGCCGCGTCCGGCTGGCGCTGGTGTGAGCGTCGAGAGAGAGAGCCGAACATGAACGATCAACCGCGCCCTCCGGCCAGCCGTTGGCTCGTCAGCACCGAATGGCTCGAGGGCCACCTGACAGCGCCCGATGTGGTCGTGGTGGACGGCTCGTATTACCTGCCGACGATGAAGCGCAATGCCCGCCAGGAATATCTCGACGCGCATATTCCCGGCGCGGTGTTCTTCGACATCGAAGAGATCGCCGATCACGCGACCGACTTGCCGCACATGCTGCCGAAGCCGGAAGCGTTCTCCTCGGCGGTGCGCGACCTCGGCATCGGTGACGGCCAGACGATCGTCGTTTACGACGGGATCGGACTCTACGCCGCCGCGCGCGTGTGGTGGACCTTTCGTGTGTTCGGCGCCAAGGAGGTGTTCATCCTCGACGGCGGCTTCCCCAAATGGAAGGCAGAAGGGCGCGCGATCGAATTCGGCGAAGTGAAGCGGCTGCCGCGCCATTTCACCGCGCGCATGGATCACGGTGCGGTGGCGGCGCTCAACGATGTGCAAACCGCGCTAGCCACCGGGACTGCACAGGTGGTGGACGCGCGGTCGGCCGAACGCTTCCGCGGCCAGGCGGCGGAGCCGCGTGCCGGCTTGCGCGCGGGGCGGATGCCCGGCGCGTTCAACGTGCCGTACCAGACGCTCCTCGACGACGGCCGGCTCGCCCCGCCCGATCGTCTGGCGGCGGCATTCGCAGCCGGCGGCGTCGACGTCAACAAGCCGATCATCACCAGCTGCGGCTCCGGCGTCACCGCCGCGATCCTGACCTTCGCGCTCGAAGCCCTCGGCACGGACCAGACGAGCCTCTACGATGGGTCCTGGGCCGAATGGGGTGCGCGCCAGGATCTTCCGGTCGCCAAGGATTAGCGTGAAGACCAGGCGCAATTTGTCACGGGGACCAACTTTGTCGCCGATCACGGCATGCCGCGAAAAATGATCTACGTGGCTTTTAATCGCCGCAGGAACAATTCTCTTCGTCGTCAGCATGCGTTCAGCGATAGCCCTTGCCAATGGCGCGGAGCCTTGATCGCCAACAGTGCTTGGCGTACTTAAACGCTCAGGTGTTTCATGAAGAGCTTTGGTCGACGCGGCCGAGACGGATCCGCCGGCCAGGCTCGGGAGGAGGTGTGCAATGGCGCTCGCAATTGGCGATACCGCTCCGGATTTCGAGGCCGAGACGACCGAAGGCAAGATTCGGTTTCATGACTGGATCGGCGACAAATGGGCGGTGCTGTTCTCGCACCCGAAGGATTTCACGCCGGTCTGCACCACCGAGTTGGGCTACATGGCGAAGATCAAGCCGGAGTTCGACAAGCGCGGAGTGAAGATCGTCGGGCTCTCCGCCGATCCCGTCGATAACCACGCGAAGTGGGCAAACGACATCAAGGAGACGCAAGGCTTCGCGCCGAACTATCCGATGATCGGCGATTCCGATCTGAAGGTGTCGAAACTTTACGGCATGCTTCCCGCGGCCGCCTCGCCCGACGGACCGCGCACCCCGGCCGACAATCAGACGGTGCGCAACGTGTTCGTCATCGGGCCGGACAAGAAGATCAAGCTGATCCTGGTCTATCCGATGACCACGGGCCGCAACTTCGACGAGGTGCTGCGCGTGATCGACTCGCTGCAAATGACGGCGAAGCACAAGGTCGCGACCCCGGTCAATTGGAAGCAGGGCGAAGACGTCATCATCGCCGGCTCGGTGTCCGACGACGATGCCAAGAAGACCTACCCGCAAGGCTGGAAGGCGCCGAAGCCGTATATCCGCATCGTGCCGCAGCCGCGGTAAGCGGCGCGGTAGGGTTGGCCGCACTGAGCGCACGGCGACCGGTGCCCACCGTCGACCGGTGAACGCACCGGTGGCGACACGGAAACCGCAATGAATGCTCCGCCGGGACTCGACCGGCGGAGCATTTTCATTTGCTCCGGGTTACACGCATTCGAGAGCGGCGCGCGCGGCTCGCTGACGCGCTTGTGAACGATGGCGTCCGCACTTCGGGGAATTATTCGGCCTCTCAGATTGCCTACAAGTCATCTCAGATCGAGATCAGGAGAACAGAGATGACAAACGCTATCCGCATATCCTCCGTTTCTGGCCACAGCATTATGCAAGAGGTCGCGAGCGTACGCGCTCACGCCACGGCATTGCTCAAAAGAATGTTGTTGGGCGCCGGTCTCACGCTTGCTGCGATAACTTCGTCGCTCGCTCAATCATATGATCCGAGCCTCGGCTCCGGCAACATCGTTCCGTTCTACGGCCAGAGTGCACCATTGCCCAACATGCAGGGCGCCGGAAACGGGTACGCCCAATTTGTTCCTCGCAGAGTTCGCAGCGCCCGCAAGCTCGATCCGCGCATCGGCCTTGGGGCGAGCACGTCGATTTGGAATCTCTACAACTACCAAGGAACGGTTGACGGTAGCGACCCCGACCCGAACATCCGGTTCCAACTGAACCGCGAGTCGTTGCAGGGCAGGTGGTGATTTCGCAAAACCGGCCGGCCCTCGCAGCAGCCCTGGACGTAGAGTCCAGGGCTTCTTGCGCTTTCATCGCCCAATTCAAATCCGCGTGAGCCGACGGCGTTCAGGGCGAGTGGAGGTTCAGCAATATCATCGACGCGCTGTGTGCTATCGAATTCCTGCAGAACGACCGGGAATAAATCAGCGCCTCGCTCGATCTAGTTCCCCGAAACCCACCCACGGGTTCAGGGAGAGCGACGATGAGCGAATTCGATTCCGATCAGGATGGCCGCACCGGCGTCAATCGGCGCAAAGTCCTCGAATGCATGACCTGGGCCGGCACCGGCGTGCTGTGGACCATTGCCGGCGGTGTGCCGCGCTCCATGGGCATCGTGGGTGAAGCGATGGCTGCCGAGCCGGCCGGACTGACGTTTCTGCAGATCAGCGACAGCCATATGGGATTCGACAAACCCGCCAATCCCAACGTCACCGGGACGCTCGAGGAGGCCATTGGGAAAATCAAGGCGTTGCGGGCGAAGCCGTCCTTCATGATCCACACCGGCGACATCACGCATCTGTCGAAACCATCCGAGTTCGATGATGCCGACCGCATCATCTCGCAGGCCGGTCTCGACGTGCATTATGTCCCGGGCGAGCACGACATCCTGGACGAAGACGTCAAACTCTACCGCGAGCGCTACGGCCGCGGCAGTCAGGGCGGCGGATGGTACAGCTTCGATGCCAACGGCGTGCACTTCATCGGCCTCGTCAATGTCGCCAACCTCAAGGCCGGTGGACAAGGCTCGCTGGGCGAGGAACAGCTGGCGTGGCTTGCGGACGACCTCAACGGGCGCTCGGCCTCCGCGCCGGTCGTCGTGTTCGCCCACATTCCGCTATGGACGGTGTACCCGACCTGGGGCTGGGGCACGGAGGACAGCGGCCGCGCGCTCGACGCCCTCAAGCGCTTCGGCTCGGTGACCGTGCTCAACGGCCATATCCATCAGGTGATGCAGAAGGTGGAGGGTAACGTCACCTTCCATACCGCGAGCTCGACCGCGTTCCCTCAGCCGGCGCCCGGCACGGCCCCCTCGCCCGGACCGCTGAAGGTCGCCGACGACAAGCTGCGCGCGCTCCTCGGCATCACCGAGGTCACCTTCAAGCCGGGACAGCAACGGCTCGCCATCATCGATCAGCCGCTGAACGGTTGAGGGCCCACAGTGATGACCATAGCAATGACTCGCGGCGTGCGTGCCGTCGCCTTGGCAGCGGCAATTCTTATGGCGGCAGCCTCATTTCCCGCGCACGCCGCCGACACGAAGGTGAAGATCGACAACTTCAGCTTTGCTCCCGAAAGCGTCACGGTGAAGGCTGGGACCACGGTCACCTGGATCAACGAGGACGATATCCCGCACACCGTCGCGTCGAGCACCAAGCTGTTCAAGTCGAAGGCGCTCGATACCGACGACACGTATGCGTTCAGGTTCACGACACCGGGCGTCTACCAGTACTTCTGCTCCTTGCATCCGCACATGACGGGCACCATCGTCGTCGAGGCGGAGACAAGCAGCGCCGTGCACTGACGCCGAGTCGCCGAACATGAACGTGGTCACTATTCACGGCGATCGCCAAGTGTCCTATGACAAGCCTGCGTCCGGCGATCGGCCGCGAGATGCGTCCCATTCGATCCCGCGCACCGGCAAAAGTGGAGACGCGGTGAGAGGCGACGACGAGAACACGCGCTTCGCCAGCCTGGTGCTGCCGCATCTCGGTGAGGCCTATTCGCTGGCGCGGTGGTTGACCGGCAACCGCACCGACGCCGAGGACGTGGTCCAGGACGCTTGCCTGCGCGCCTTTCGTGCCACCGGAAGCTTTGCCGGCGGCAGCGCGCGAGCCTGGGTGCTGACCATCGTGCGCCACAGCTCCTATGCTTGGCTGCGCAAGAACCGCCCGACCGCGCTCGTCGTAGTGGAGGACCTGGAGGCGGTCGAGAGCGCACAGGCAAACCCCGGTGATCCGGACGCCGAGACGCCGGAAAGCGAACTCATCGCCAAGACGGAGGCCGCGCATCTCGAAGCGGCGATCTCGGCCTTGCCGGCCCCGTTTCGTGAGACGCTGGTGCTGCGCGACGTTCAGGGTCTCGACTATCGTGAGATCGCGGAGGTGACCGGTGTGCCCATGGGAACAGTGATGTCGCGATTGGCCAGGGCCCGCCGCCGCCTGATCGCCACGCTGGGAAGGAAGCAGTCATGACGCGTTCGACCTTGCAGGATGATCCGACGCTGCTGGTTCACGCCTATCTGGACGGTGAACTCGATCCGATCAATGCGCTCGCGGTCGAGCAACGTCTGGCCAGCGATGCGGTGCTGGCGGCCGAATACGAGCGCGTGCAGGCGTTGCAGCAGGTCATCCGCGAGCGGCTGCCGCGCGAAGTGCCGCCGCCGGGTCTGCGTGCCCGCGTGCAGGCAGCGGTGTGGCCGCAGCCCCGCTGGCGACTGTCCGGGCAACCATCATGGCGCGCGCTCGCCGCATCCATTCTCGTCACCGCCTTCGTTGCGAGCGGCTCGACCTGGATGGCGCTCGCCCCACGGCCGGCAGAGGAGGTCAGCGGAGCCATCGTCGCCGGCCACATTCGATCGCTGATGGCGCCGCAGCCGATCGACATCGCTTCGTCCGACCGTCACACGGTGAAACCATGGTTCAACGGGCGAATCCCGCAGGCGCCACGGGTCGTCGATCTCGCCAAGGACGACTTTCCGCTGGTCGGCGGACGGCTCGACGTGGTGGGCCGTATTCCGGTTCCCACCCTGGTTTATCGTCATGCCAAGCATCTGATCAGCCTCACGGCCGTGCCGGCATCCGGCAGCGCAAATTCGCCGCTGGTTGTTCATCGCGTCGAGGGTTATAACGTGCTGCGCTGGATCGACGATGGCGTCGCCTACTGGGCAATCTCCGATATGTCCGCGGCGGATCTCGACAGATTTGCCCAGCTGTTCCGGACCGCCTCGTCCGACCAGTGAGCCCCATTCGGGTCGGACTGGCTCCGCGCATCGGCCAATCCGTGTCGCGCAACGACTGAACGCGCTTCTCGCGCTACGCAGGTCATCGGAGGCGTCGCATGCGTTTGCTCGCCGTCATCGGTCTTCTTGCCATCCTTGCCGCAATCGGCGCGGCGGTCCTCTTCTTCGGCGGGTTCTATAGCGTTGCGGCCACCGCCGAAGACCCCGGCTTCGTCAACTGGGCGCTCATCCGCGTTCGCATGGCGTCGATCAATCGTCATGCGGCCGAGCAGCCGCCAGACCCGCTCGATAATCCTGCCCTGGTGCAGGCGGGCGCGCGCGCCTTCGCCGAGCGCGGCTGCGTCAACTGTCACGGCGCACCGGGCGCCGAGTGGGCCAAATTCTCGGAAGGGCTGCGCCCCGACCCGCCGGATCTCAAGGATCTCGTGAACGATCGCGAGCCGCGACACCTGTTCTGGGTGATCAAGAACGGCATCAAGATGACCGGCATGCCGGGCTTCGGTCTCATCGGCACCGAGGACAAGGAGATCTGGTCGATCGTCGCTTTCCTCAAGAAGCTGCCGAACGTATCGGAGGCGGACTTCAAGGCCTGGAGCACCCCGGCCCCCGGCGGCAGCCGCTAACTCACGTTGCATCATGCGGCGAGGAGCAACGCCACACCCGCAACGGTCAGCGCAACGCCCAATGCGAGCCGCGCGCTCCGGTCGGCCTTCCCGAGAATGATCGCGCTGCCGGCAACGGTCACCAGTGGATAGGTGGCCACCAGCGGGGACACGAGCGCGACCGGCCCGTTGGCGAGCGCCGCATACATCAGCAGCACGGCCAAGCCATTGCACAGGCCGACCGCGACGAACCACAGGCGACCACGCGTTGGCGTGCTCGGCTGGAAGGACTGGGTGCGCGATCTCGCGGCAGCGACGACAACGAGTGAGGAAACCAGATAGCTCGTGAGTGCCGCCACGAACGGGCTCGGCCAGATTTCCAAACCGAGCTTCACGGTCGGCTGCACCAGCCCGCGGAGTGCCGCCGCCGCCAGCGGAAGCAAGAGGTACCAGGAACGCCAATGCACGCCTTGCTGGCGCGTCGCCGTCAGGACGACGATGCCGGCGACGATCATCAGCAACCCGCCGAGTTGCGACAGGCGCAGAGCCTCGCCGAGCATGATCGCGGCGGTGGCGACGGCAAAAACGGGGGCGAGATTTCCCAGCGTTCCGGTGATGACGGGCCCGAGCGAGCGATTGGCCGCGAAGGTGAGCAGCGTCACCGCTCCGGGATACAACAGACCCACCGCCGCGAAGATGGGCAGGGCCGTCCATGCCGGTGTGCTTTCGACGAGAACCACCGGCGCGAGGCAAACAAAGAGAAGCGTGGATGATGGGATGCTGATTGCAGCGCCGGACAGCGGCGGAACATCGCGCAATCCGAGCTGCGTCAAGACGAGCGCCAGTCCGAAACAGAATGCGGAGCCAAATGCAAGGACGACTGCGACGCTCATCTGCTGCCCTGGAGCATTTGAAGCGAAAGCCTGGGCCGGCGTGATCGGGGGGTGGGCATCGGATCGCGTTAAGAAATGCGACAAACAAAACACTACCCGAACGCCCAGGCGCCGTATCCGACCACCCGATCGCGGGGGCCGGCGGTGTCGCCGGAATTGCACAAGGCAAGCCGCTGCGCCTTCAAGCCGCGCCGTTCCGCGTGCTTGAGCAATCCTGCTACCGCGAGAAAGCCGCAGGCATCGTTGGGCCCGACAGCGGCCCCATCATGGCGCTCGATGGCAGCGGCGGTGGTGGCATCACGGCGCATGGCGGTGTCATAGCCGAGATAGTGCGACAGATCGGAGCTGACGACGATCAGTGCGTCATCCCACAGCGGCTCGAGAACCCGCGCCACCGCCTCCGGCGTGGCATCGCCGACCAGCAGCGGCACGAGCGAGAATGGCCCCAGCACGCTTTGCAGGAACGGCAGCTCGACTTCGAGCGCATGTTCCGGGGCGTGCGGCGCGTCGGCCGCGGTCACGCCGGGAAGATCGCCGATAGTTGCCAGTGCCGCCCGGTCGACCGGAACGCGACCGAGCGGCGTCTCGAAGGCCTCCGCGCGGGGAATCGCAATCCCGTCAACCGCCACGTAATGCGCCGGTCCGATCACCACCACGCGCGCGAAGCCCGGCGCGCTGTCCCGGAGCGTGGCAAAGGCGTGCGCCGCTGCCTGCCCGGAGTAGATGTAGCCCGCGTGCGGGGCGATCAGGGCCTTGGGCGGCGGCCCGCGGTATTGCGGGACCGCTGCCAGCAGCGTGTCTACAACCGTCCGCAGTTGCTTCGGGTGCTCCGGATAAAACGACCCCGCGACGGCGGCCGGTCGGACGTTCTCGCCTCTCGTGGTCCGCATGCTTGTTTCGCCTCGGCGCATCACCAGATAGGATGACAGTGCTCAACGTAGGTCATTGAAGCCGTGGATCAACCGGTTTTGGGCGGCGCGCCGGGCCGCTACTGGCATCGTCTCGACGATGGCCGGCTCCAATGCGACGTCTGCCCGCGCTATTGCAAGCTGCATGAGGGTCAGCGCGGCCTGTGCTTCGTGCGCGGCCGGTGCGGCGACGAGATCGTGCTCACGACCTACGGCCGCTCCTCCGGCTTCTGCGTCGATCCAATCGAAAAGAAGCCGCTCAACCACTTCCTGCCCGGCACGCCGGTGCTGTCGTTCGGCACCGCCGGGTGCAACCTCACCTGCAAGTTCTGCCAGAACTGGGACATTTCCAAAGCGCGCGAATTGGACCGGCTGCAAGATGCGGCTTCGCCCGCCGCGATCGCGCAAGCCGCGGGAAACAGCGGCTGCCGCTCGGTCGCCTTCACGTACAACGATCCGGTCATCTTTCTCGAATATGCGGTGGACGTGGCGCAGGCCTGCCGCGACCGCGGCATCAAGACGGTGGCGGTGAGCGCCGGCTACATCTGTGCGGAGCCGCGGGTGGAATTCTTCCGCCACATGGATGCGGCCAACATCGACCTCAAGGGGTTTACCGAACGCTTCTACAAGACCCTGTGCTCGGGCCAACTCGGCGCGGTGCTCGACACACTCGTCTACCTGAAACACGAGACGAAGGTCTGGTTCGAGATCACGACGTTGCTGATCCCCGGCGAGAACGATTCCCCGGCCGAGGTCGAGGCGCTGAGCCGCTGGGTGATGGACCACTTAGGGCCCGACGTGCCGCTCCACTTCACCGCGTTCCACCCGGACTGGAAGATGCGCGACAAGCCGCCGACGCCGCCGGCTACGCTGCACAGGGCGCGGCGCATCGGTCGTGAGATGGGGCTTCGCTATGTCTATACGGGCAATGTGCACGATCCCGCGGGCCAGACCACTTACTGCCACGTCTGCGATGCGCCGCTGATCGGCCGCGACTGGTACGACCTGACGACGTGGGCGTTGACGCCTGAAGGAAGCTGCCGCGCTTGCGGCATGCCATGCGCCGGCGTGTTCGAGGCGCGCCACGGCCGCTGGGGCCGGCGCCGTCAGCCGGTCCTGATCGACACATCGAACGCGCTCTCGGCTTGAAACTAAGAAGCCCTGCGCCGGCCTCGCCGCGCCATCCGATGCGTGTTGCGGGCAAACCCCTGCCCTGTCGCTTGGTATCGGAGGCGACGTCCCGGCCGTGCGAGAGCGGCTTATCCAGCGGGCGCTGCGGATCGAGGAGGTGGAGCGCAGGCCTGACAATATTTTTGTCGGCGGGTCAACATTGAGGCCGCACGCCGCACCGGCACCTTGAATTCGCGCCCGCGCAAGCATCGCAGGGACATCAGCAGGCGCGACCATGCACCGCAGCTGCGGCCGTCCACGCGCTTGCGGACCTACCGGCTAGTGCAAAATCTGACTGAGGAACAGCTTGGTGCGCTCGTGCTTCGGGTTGGAGAAAAATTCGTTCGGTTCGTTCGCCTCGATGATCTGGCCGGCGTCCATGAAGACGACGCGGTTGGCGACTTGGCGGGCGAAGCCCATCTCGTGGGAGACGACCAGCATGGTCATGCCGTCCTCCGCCAGCCCGACCATGGTGTCCAGCACCTCCTTGACCATCTCCGGATCGAGTGCCGATGTCGGTTCGTCGAACAGCATGATCTTCGGGTTCATGCATAGCGCGCGGGCTATCGCCACGCGCTGCTGCTGGCCGCCCGACAGCTGGCCGGGATATTTCTTCGCCTGCTCCGGGATCTTGACGCGCTTGAGGTAGTGCAGCGCGATCTCTTCGGCCTCCTTCTTCGGCATCTTGCGCACCCAGATCGGCGCCAGCGTGCAGTTCTCCAGCACGGTGAGATGCGGGAACAGGTTGAAGTGCTGGAACACCATGCCGACGTCGCGCCGGACCTCGTCGATCTTCTTGAGATCATTGGTGAGCTCGACGCCGTCGACGCTGATGCGTCCCTGCTGATGTTCTTCGAGCCGGTTGATGCAGCGGATCATGGTCGACTTGCCCGAGCCCGACGGCCCGCATACGACGATCCGCTCCCGCCGCTCGACCATCAGGTTGATGTCACGCAGCACGTGGAAGTCGCCGTACCACTTGTGCACGCCGGCCATTTCGATCGCGACCTTGTTCTTCGTGGTCTGCATTTTCGGGCTTGCCGAATCCCGGGCAGGCCGGTGCTCGGTCGTAATCGTCGTCTCGGTCATGGCGTCCTCCGCCGTTTCAGCCTTTCACCGGCGCTCCGTCGCGCTCAGACGCCGCTCGACGAACAGCGAGTAGCGCGACATGCCGAAGCAGAAGAAAAAATAGAGGATGCCGGCAAAGGCAAAGCCGGTGAACAGGGTGACCGGCGTCGACCAGTTGGGATCCGCGAAGGCGGCGCGCAGCTGGCCGAGGAGATCGAAGATCGCCACGATCATCACCAGCGTGGTGTCCTTGAACAGGCCGATGAAGGTGTTCACGATGCCGGGGATCACCAGCTTCAAGGCCTGCGGCAGGACGATGAGCCCCATCATCTTCCAATAGCCGAGGCCGAGCGCCATTGCGCCCTCGTACTGGCCCTTGGGGATCGCCTGCAGGCCGCCTCGCACCACCTCCGCCATATAGGCCGCCGAGAACAGGGCGACGCCGACGAGGGCGCGTAGCAGCGCATCGATGGTCCAGTTGGCGGGCAGGAACAGCGGCAGCATGTAGGTGGCGAAAAACAGAACCGTGATCAGCGGCACGCCGCGCCAGAACTCGATGAAGATCACCGACAGCGAACGGACCACCGGCAGCTGCGAACGTCGCCCGAGCGCCAGCAGGATGCCGAGCGGCAACGAGGCGACGATGCCGGTCACGGCCACGATCATCGTCACCAGGAGGCCGCCCCAGGCGCGCGTCTCTACGTGCTCGAGCCCGAACACGCCGCCGAGCAGGAGAAAGAACGCGACGATCGGAAAGACCGCGAAGAACAGGACGGCATTCAGAGTCTTGTAGGGAACTGGCGGGATCAGCAGCGGGATCAGCAGCGCGGCGCCGAGCGCGAATGTCAGGTTCACGCGCCAGTACTGATCCGGCGGATAGAAGCCATAGACGAGCTGGCTGAACTTCGCCTGGATGAAGGGCCAGCAGGCGCCGACCTCACGCCCAACCTTCTCGGGCAGGCAGTCGTCGCGGCCGGCGCCGTCCCACACCGCGTCGATGATCAGGAACCTCACCAGCGGCGGAACAATAAGCCAGATCAGATACAGGCTGACCAGCGTCAGCAGGATGTTGAACCAGCTGTTCAAAAGATTCCGCCGCAGCCAACCGATGGCTCCCGTTGCTGTCACCGGCGGTGCCAGCTTCTCGGCCAGCTCGGTACGGGCAAATGCCAGGTTGACGGCCTCGTCGGTCATTAACGTTCCACCAGCTTCATGCGCGCGTTGTACCAGTTCATCAGCAGGCTGGTGATGAGCGAGATCGCCAGGTAGACCGCCATGGTGATGGCGATGACCTCGATCGCCTGGCCGGTCTGATTCAATGTGGTCCCGGCGAAGACCGCGAACAGGTCGGGATAGCCGATGGCGACCGCGAGCGAGGAGTTCTTCGTCAGGTTGAGGTACTGGCTGGTCAGCGGCGGGATGATGACGCGCAGCGCCTGCGGAATGATGATGAGGCGCAGCGCCTGCCCGGGACGCAGGCCCAGCGAATAGGCGGCTTCGGTCTGTCCGCGCGCGACCGCGAGGATACCGGCGCGCACGATCTCGGCGATGAACGCGGCCGTGTAGGTCACGAGCGCGACGAGGAGCGCCACGAATTCCGGGATCACGCGCATGCCGCCGGCGAAGTTGAAACCCCGCAACTCCGGCTTTTCAAAGCTGATGGCAAAGCCGGTCGCGACCCAGGCAAGCAGAGTGACGCCGACGATCAGGGCCGCCGCCGTCCACCCGACCGGAAATTGCTGGCCGGTCGCCTCCTGGCGGCGGCGCGCCCATACCCTTACACCGATGCTCAGGAGAACCGCGGCACCGAAAGCCGCAAACACCGCCCCGGCACCTTCCTCGACGATCGGCCGCGGAATGAAGGCGCCGCGGTTGTTGATGAACACTTCGCCGAATATCGAGATGCTCTGGCGCGGGCCGGGCAGCGCGCCGAGCACCGCCAGGTACCAGAACAGAATCTGGAACAGCAGCGGCAGGTTGCGGATCAGCTCCACGTAGGCGCCGGCAATCCGCTGCAGCAGCCAGTTCGACGACAGGCGGGAAATCCCGACCACGAAGCCGAGGATGGTCGCAAGCACGATGCCGATGACGGCGACCAGGAGCGTGTTCAGGAGTCCCACCACGAACACGCGCCCGTACGTGTCGGACTCCGTATATGGGATCAGCGTCTGGTTGATGCTGAAGCCGGCCGTGCGGTCGAGAAAGCCGAGGCCGGTGGCGATGTTGGCGGCGCGCAGATTATCGCGCGCGTTGACGACGAATTCATAGCCGAGCCAAAGCACGACGGCGAACAGGACGATCTGATAGAAGATGCCGCGCAGCTTGGGGTCATTGTAGAACGCCACCCGCGCGGGCTCGGTTTCCGTCGCCATCGCCCCACTCATCGCCGGCACCGCCTGCGAGTGCCTCGCGGTGCGTCACGCCGAGTCTTAAGCTTGCGCTTCCCACCGCCGGCGCCGCGCAGCCCGCCTCACCGGATCGGCGGTGCGTACTGAATGCCGCCTTTGGTCCACAGATTGTTCAAGCCACGCGCGATGCCGAGCTTGGAGCCCGATCCGACGTTGCGCTCGAACACCTCGCCGTAGTTGCCCACCGCCTTGATGATCCGCACGGCCCAATCCTTGGTGAGCCCAAGCTGTTCGCCGTAATTTCCTTCGGTGCCGACCAGCCTCTTCACGTCGGGCTTGTCCGACTTGAGCGCCTCGTCGACCGTCTTTGATGAGACGCCCAGTTCCTCGGCATTGACCATGGCGAAGTGCACCCATTTGACGATATCGAACCATTGATCGTCGCCGTGGCGCACCACCGGTCCGAGCGGCTCCTTGGAGATGACCTCGGACAGAATGATGTGGTCATTGGCATTGGTGAGCTTGAGCTTCTCGGCGTAGAGCTGCGACACGTCGGTAGTGAACACGTCGCAACGGCCGCCGTCGTAGGCCTTGATCGTCTCATCGGCGGTGGCGAGCGCCAGCACCTCGTACTTCATCTTGTTGGCGCGGAAGTAGTCGGCGAGGTTGAGCTCGGTGGTGGTCCCGGTCTGGGTGCAGACCGAAGCGCCATTGAGCTCGAGCGCCGAGTTGATCTTCAAGGATTTGCGCACCATGAAGCCTTGGCCGTCGTAATAGTTGACGGCCGCGAAATTGAGCCCGAGCGAGGTGTCGCGCGCCAGCGTCCAGGTGGAGTTGCGCGCCAGCACGTCGATTTCGCCCGATTGCAGCGCCGTGAACCGATCCTTGGTCGACAGCGGCGTGAACTTGACCTTGTTGGGATCGTTGAAGATCGCGACCGCAATTGCGCGGCACAAATCCACATCCAGACCCGTCCAATTGCCGCGATCATCCGGACTGGAGAAGCCGGGAAGTCCCTGGGTGACGCCGCAGATCAGCGAACCCCGCTGCTTCACGGTGTTGAGGGTCTGTGCCGAAGCCGAGGCGCTGAAACCGAGCACCGCCGCAACGGCAAGCATGGTGCCTACGCGTGTCATCACAGCATTCTCCACGGTGTCCTAATCCCCTCGACGTGCCGGCTCGGCTCGCTCTCGCGCTTGGTTCGCGCCGTACGCCGCCACGGACCTGTTGGGCTCCCAAGCACAAGCCGTAGCTCGCCCGATGGCACTATCTCAGGACGATTGGCCATTGGGGTCAAGGCCTTGACAGCTCCACAAGTTCACAACGGCGGCGGGTCCTCGTGTATAGCCTCACGTTATCCTTCCGGGCGGGGGTTGACCAGCACGCCGAATGCCGCGGTAACTAACCGGAGATGCAGGGGACGGCCATGACGAAGAAGCCCGAGTTTTCCGACGAGAAGGCCGAGCCCTCCAGGCTCAAGCCCGACACGCGCCTGGTGGTCGGCGGGCGCGATCCGTTCGCGCAGCACGGCTTCGTCAATCCTCCGGTCTATCATGCCTCGACGGTGCTCTATGGCAGCGCCGAGGATCTGATCGCCCACCGCGGGCGCTACCGCTACGGCCGGCTCGGCACCCCGACCAGCGAGGCGCTGGAAAACGCGTTGCGCGAGCTGGAAGGGCAAGGCTGTGCCGGGGTCGCGCTGCTGCCGTCCGGCCTGTCGGCGATCTCGACGGCTTTCCTTTCGGTGCTGCGCGCGGGCGATGGCGTGCTGGTGGCTGACAACGTCTACCGTCCGACGCGAAATTTCTGCAACACCGTCCTTGCCCGCCTCGGCATCCCGACGACGTACTTCGATTCCATGGATGGCGACATCGCGAGGCTGATGCAGCCGAACACGCGTGCCGTCTTCCTCGAAGCGCCCGGCTCCCAGTCTTTCGAAATGCCCGACGTGCCGGCCATCGCTGCCGCCGCGCATGCCGCCGGCGCAGTGGTGCTGATGGACAACACGTGGGCGACGCCGCTCTACTTCCGCCCCTTCGAAAAAGGCGTCGACCTCTCCATCCAGGCGGGAACGAAATACATCGTCGGCCATTCCGACGTGATGCTCGGCACGGTCTCGGCGACGGCCGCGACCTGGCCGCAGGTGCAGCAGACGGTCCACACAATGGGCTTATGCGTCGGGCCCGACGACATGTACCTCGCGCTGCGCGGCCTGCGCACCATGGGGGTTCGGCTCGCGCGCCACTATGAGGCCGGACTGCAAATCGCCCGCTGGCTGGAGAAACGTCCCGAGGTGCTGCGCGCGCTGCATCCGGCGCTCGAGACCGATCCCGGTCATGCGATTTGGCGGCGCGATTTCTCCGGCGCGTCGGGACTGTTCAGCATCGTTCTCAAGCCGGTGCCGCAACGGGCGGTCAACGCCTTTCTCGATGCGCTCACCTTGTTCGGCATGGGCTTCTCGTGGGGCGGATACGAGAGCCTGGTGATCTGGTTCGACTGCGGCGAATATCGCACCGCGACGAAATGGGAGCCGGGGGGGCCGACGCTGCGCTTCCATATCGGGCTGGAAGACGTCTCCGATCTGATCGCCGATCTCGAGCGCGGCTTTGCCGCCATGGCGGCCGCGGCTTAGCGGCTTCACCAAGGTCAGCTCGCCCCGCCCTGCTGGCGATCGCGTTCGCGGAAAATGAGCATGATGTTGCGCAGATAGATGAATGTGGCGAGCCCCTGCCCGACGATGATGACCGGCTCGCGTTTCACCAAGCCGTACAGCAGCGTCATCAGGCCGCCGGCCACCGACAGGATCCAGAACGCGAACGGGATGACGCTTTTGCCGGCGCGCTCGCTGGAAATCCATTGCACCAGGAAGCGAGCCGCAAAGACCAACTGCGCGGCCAGGCCGAACACCAGCCAGAAATCGAACTTGGCGACGAAAACCTCCTGCAGATAGCTGCTCAAGGCCTCGCCGAATTGAATCAGCATCAGCTTTTCTCCGTCGCCTGCGGGACGCGCCGGCGCCGGCGGATCAGCCACCACACGCCGAACAGATCGAGAAGGCCGACCCACAGCCGGTCCCACAGGCCGTAGTTGGAGACGCCGTGGCCGCGCGGCCGATCGATGACATCGACGTAGGCGATCTCGTAGCCTTCGCGCCTGACCAGCGCCGGCAGGAAGCGGTGCAGGCCGTCGAAATATGGGAGCGACAGGAACAGCTCGCGCGGAAATGCCTTGAGCCCGCAGCCGGTATCGCGTGTTCCATCGCGCAGGACCGCGGCACGCACCGCATTGGCGATGCGCGACTGCAATTGCTTGAACGGCGAGGAACGCCGGCCTACCCGTTGCCCGGCTACGAGACCGATGCGCGGCGCGCCCGCTTCCAAAGCTCGCAGCATGGCCGGAATGAAGGACGGATCGTTCTGGCCGTCACCGTCGAGCGTGACGACGATCGGCGCGCGTGCCGCCGCGACGCCGGTCCGCACCGCGGCCGACTGTCCGCACGATGCCGCGTGCTTCACTTGCCGCAGCCATGATCGCTCGTTCATCAGCCGCGCGAGCGCCGCTTCGGTGCCGTCGGTCGAGCCGTCGTTCACATAGACGACTTCAAACCCGCAGCGGCCGGTCAGCGCTGACGAAATCTCGGCGACGAGCGGCGCGATGTTGTCGGCCTCGTTGCGGACCGGCACGACGACCGAAACGGCAGGTTTCTCCGTCGCGCCGGTGAGCGAGCTTGCCTCGGTCATCGCCTCGTCTTATTGGCCGGCGAGGCGGCGGGCAACCTTTTTGATGCGCTGCAGCGAAGGCCCCGGCATGGCCCGGATCGACCCGTCCGGGCGGATCGAAAAGGCGAGCCGCCGCGCCGCGAACCAGCGGCGGACCAGCAGCGCGCCGCACCCGCCCACCACGGCGCCGGCAATGACATCGCTCGGAAAATGGGCGGTGAGAACGACGCGGCTGAGCGCGATGATCACCGCATAGGTCCACAGCGCCGGACGCGCGCGGGGAAACACGGCGCCGAGCGCGACCGCGCCGGCAAAGGCGGTCGTGCTGTGGCCGGACGGCAGGCTGGCGAAGTCGACCCGCCAGGAGAACGGCGCAAAATAGATGTCGGTGTTGTCGATGCGCAGCGGCCGGGCGCGGCCGATCAACCGTTTGACGATGGTGGCGAAAAGGCTGGGAAGCGCAACTGCCACGAATACGAAACCGACGCGGGCCGCGAGGCTGATCAGCACGAGATACGCCGTGCGGCCGAGCGTCGGCGTGGCGATTGCCGCAAGGGCGACGAGCACAAGGCCGGTCGGTAGCAAAAACCATTCCGATTTGCCGAAATCGGTGAGCTCGTTGAACACGGCCACCAGCCACGACGGAATGCGGCCATGCTGAGCAATAGCCCGGGAATCGAGGAGCAGCATCGCCACCGCGACCGCGGCGATCGCAATGACGGTGCCGATGGCGAGCCGGCTGAGCGGCGGCCGTAAGAGGCTCATCGCAGCACCAGCACGGGCGGGCGCCACCAAGGCAGCAAGCCAGGCAACGAGATGGACCGCCGTCCGCCGCAGGACCGGTACAGGCGGGGCGCCCTGCTCCAACGGGCCGGCAACCGTCATGGCGCCTTTGCCGAGCGGTAGACGGCAACGGAGATCGACCGTCCGTTGCTGATGTTGATCCCATCGACGCGCGGCAGGGGCGCGTAGCGCAGGCCGATCACCTCGGCGCGCTGCACGAAGGCGCGCTGCTCGCGGGACTCGATGAGGGCAAAGCGACACTGTCCTTCGCGCAGCACCTCGGCCGCCCCTGCCCCATCGGTCAGCCGGATCGATGTGCCGACCAGAAACACCAGGCTCGGCTCAGAATAGCCGGCAGCGGCCACGATCTTGTAATCGCAAGGATCGCTGGCCAGCACGCGCGCCAGTGTCGCGCTGGGAAACAATGGCCGCAAGGACGGGGCAATGATGCCGAAGAAGACGAGGACGATCAGCACGGACGCGATCACGCCTCGGATCAGCGACTTTTCCGCTCCGTCGACGTCATAGTATCGCCACGCCATGAAGCCGAAGACCATGGCGACGGCACCGAACGGCCAGGCGAGCAGGCCCAATTGGTGACGCATCGCCACCAACGCCACCACGGCCACAATGGGGACCAGAGCGGCGACGATCGGCCATCCCACGGTCAAACGTTGCAGCCAGACGGACGAAGAGAGCGTGCCGTGCCACAGGGAGCGCGCAATCAGGATGGCAATCGCGGGATAAAGCGGCAGCACATAGTGCGGCAACTTCGTCACCACGAGCTCGAAGCCGATCCAGGACGGGACGAGCCAGGCGAGCAGAAAGCTTGTCGGTCGCTCCCATCGCTCCGCCCACACGGCAGGCGCGCTCAGCGCGGCGAGCGGCGCCGCCGGCCAGAAGGTAAGCCAGAACAGCACGAAATAGAAACCGGGCGGCGCGCCATGACCTTCCTGGCCGCTGAACAATTTCGGCAACAGATCGCGGCCGAGCGACTCGGCAACGAAGGTCTCGCCGGCGCGGCTCAAGATCGCCCAGGTCCATGGCGATACCAACGCAACCAGCCACAGCACGCCGAGCCCGGGCCGCAGAGCGAGAAACCAGCGCGCCGATCGATCATGGATCATGAGGGTCAGGGCGGTAAGGCCGACGATGAGCAGGATCACCGGCCCCTTCAACAACACGCCGGCGGCGAGCGCGGTCCAGAAGATCGCCGGCAGTACAAGGCTGGCGACACCTTGAGCCGGCACGACGCGGCCGAGATAGGCCCGCGCCAGCGCACCGATCGCGGCGACGATGGTGAGGAGAAGCATCGCGTCGGTCTTGGCTAACCGAGCCTCGACCGAGAGCAGGACCGAGCCGGCCAGCATCAATCCGGCGAGGAATGCATAGCGGCGCGGCGCGAACGCGAGCGCCGTCCAGTAGGTCAGCAGCACGGCCCCGATCGCACCCATCAGCGAAGGGATGCGGTAGACCCAGATGCGCGTGCGCGCGTTCGGCACGCCGAGTGCCTCTCCGGCCATCACGGCGGCGGCCTGGAGCCAATAGATGCCGACCGGCTTCTTGTAGCGGACCTCGTCCTGGAACCGAATGTCAACGAAGTCGCCGGTCTCGACCATCTGCTTGGTGGCCTGGGCAAAGCGCGCCTCGTCCCGGTCCGTCGGGGGAATCTGGAAGAAGCCGGGAAGGAAGGCCGCGAGCGAGACCAGGACCAGCAGGGCGACGGCGCGCGCGTGCGCGGCCGTGGCGAACGCGAGCAGCCGGCCTATCGGGTCGGCCGGCCAGACCAGCCGTGGCTGTTCGCGTATCAACGTCGCCATGTTGGCTTTTTAGGCTATTGGATGCGCAGCACAATGCTGTCGGCCACGCCGCGCGCGTCCATGACGGTCAAGCGCACGAACCCGGGACCGTCGGGATCGAAGAACAGGGTGCGGCGGCCGGCGGGGGGCCGGAAAGGAACGCCGTTGACGAGTACCGTCAAGGGCTCGACGCCGCCCTGAACCTTCAGCGCCACCGGGTCGGGCTTGAGGTCGCTGGAGTTCACGAGCTCGAGCCGCGATCCGTTGGGCGGGAACACGATGCGCAGGGGCTCGGGGCCCGACGTCGGCAGCGCGCCGGGGCGGAAGCGCTGCAGCGGCGGCGGCAGTTTTGCGGTGGCGGCGAAGATCGTACCGTTCGGCGCATGCGCGAGCGGCGCCACGGGCCGGCCGACCCGCGTGAAGGCATCGAACAGGATCGGCGCCGCCGCGGCCCGGCCGATCAGGCCCGGGAACGGCGCACCGTCGGGTCTTCCCACCCACACTCCGATCGTCAGCTTGCCGTCGAAGCCGACGGACCAGGCATCGCGATAGCCGTAGCTGGTTCCGGTCTTGAACGCGATCCGGCCGGCGGCCGCGTTCATGGGCGGCGGTGTCCCCAAGAGCGTGTTGCCGACGTACCAAGCAGCCACCGGATCGAGCAGGCGCTGCGGCGTGGTTGCTCCAGCGTCAGCGTCGCGCCGTTCCAGCAACGGCACGGTCGTGCCGAGCCGCGCCAGTCCGACATAGAGCCGCGTGAGATCGGCGAGTCTGACGCCGACGCCGCCGAGCCCCATGGCAAGCCCCGGCTGCTCGCCTTTTGGCAGGACGAGCGGCGAACCCGCTTGCGCCAGCCGTGTGGTGAGACGGCTCGCGCGCACCGCGTCCAACACAGCGACCGCCGGCACGTTGAGCGAGAGCTGCAGCGCCTTGCGGACCGTCACCACGCCCTGGAAGGTGGAGTCGAAGTTCTCCGGCGCGTAGGTGCCGAACCGCGTGGGCCGGTCTTCGATCAGCGTCTCCGGATGGATCAGGCCATCCTCGAAGCCGATGCCGTAGATGAAGGGCTTGAGCGTGGAGCCGGGCGAGCGCAGCGCCTGGGTCATGTCGACCTGCCCGGCGCGGCTTTCGTCGAAATAGTCGGCGGAAGCGACCCGAGCCAGGACCTCGCCGGTCGCGTTGTCGACGGCGACGATGGCCACCGACATGTCGGGCCCGAAAGCGCGGGCCCGCTCGCGCGCAAGATCCTCGAAACTTCGCTGCAGGTTCGCGTCGATGGTGAGACGATGAAGCTTGCGCTCGGGCGCCGCGGCGATTGCCTGGTCGGCCGCATGCGGCGCCAATGCCGGCATCGGCTTGCGCATGGTCGGAACCGGTTCGGCCTTGGCCTGCGCGATCTCATCGGGTGGCACCAGCCCGGTCGCCGTCACGCGGTCGAGCACGCGGTCGCGCGCGCTGCGGGCAGTGGCGCTGGCGCGATCCGGACGCCGCGCCTCCGGCGATTGCGGCAGCGCCACCAGGAGCGCCGCCTCGGCGAGGGTAAGGCGGCGCGGCTCCTTGCCGAAATAAGCCAGCGAGGCGGCGCGGATGCCCTCGAGATTTCCGCCGTAAGGCGCAAGGCCCAGATAGAGCGCGAGAATCTGGTCCTTGCTCAAGGCGCGCTCGAGCGCGATCGCGCGCACCACCTGGCGCAGCTTGGCAGCAACGTTGCGCTCGGCGCGCGGCTCGAGGAGGCGCGCCACCTGCATGGTCAAGGTCGAGCCGCCGGACACGACGCGCCCGTTGGCGACGAGCTGGACGGCCGCGCGTATGAGCGCACCGGGATCGACGCCGAAGTGGGAGCGGAAGCGCTTGTCCTCATAGGCGAACAGAAGCGCGAAGAAGCGTGGATCGACGCTGTCGGTCGTTGCCGGCAGCCGCCAGCGTCCCTCGAATGTGGGATAGGGCCGCAGCAGTCGCCCTTCGCGATCGACCACCAGGCTGGAGTATTCGATGCCCTCCCCGCTCGGCGCCGGCCCGAGCGCTGCAATCCACCCGCCAACGCCGACAGCGCTCATAGCGAACGCCGCAGCAGTGACTGCAAGCGCACGGCGCCGCCTGCTCAATCCCTCCGCCGCAGGGGGAGGATGGTCGGCCGAAGGCCGACTGGGTGGGGAGCGAGGCTGTGGCTCGTGCTGACCGAAAACAGGCAGTCCATCCCCCACCCGTCCGCTCGCTGACGCTCGCGTCCACCCTCCCCCTGCGGGGGAGGGATGGAGCATGCGGCGAGCGAAATGCGGCAGCCTCGCCGTCCAGTCTGTAAAAGCGCTGGCGGTCACCGGGCAGCCTCGACGTCGATGGTGCCGGTGCCGGTGCGGCCGAAGCGGTCGGGCCGGTACATGTCCTCCACGTAGGCCTGCGGCAGGACATAGCGGCCGGGCGAGACCGCCCGCACCACGTAGGCGACCGCGAAGATCGCCGGATCGCCGCCTTTGCGGTCGAACGCCGCGCTGAACCGGTCGTCGCGGAACTCGGAGCTGACCGGCTCCGCGGCATTCTCGATCCACGACAGCGTGCCGGTATCGCCGGAGGAAACGAGCCGCGGATTGTCGATCTCGAAGCCGGCGGGCAGGTAATCGGCCACGATCACGCGGGCGTATTTCGGCTGCGGTTCGGTGATCTTCAGCACCACCGCGAAACGCTGGTTCTGCTTCACCTTGGCGACGTCGGCCTTCTCGCCGTCGAGCGTGTAGTAGCTGCGCTCGATCTTGAAGCCGCGGTCGGCTGCCGGCTCGGGGGTAATCGGGGCGCCGGTGACCGAGACCACCGCCTGCAGGGTCGTATCGCCGGTGTTCGTCACCTTGACCGGACCGCCGGCGAGGTCGGAACCGCGGAAGTTGCGATAGAGCGGCGTCTGGGCAGCGTCGCCGGCGACGTCCAGCGCGACCCGTGTCCCCTCCTTGGCGAGCGCTCGGGCAGCCAACACGAGCCACGCGTTCTCCTGGGTGGAGGTATAAGGTGTCAGGCCGCGCGCCGCCTCGATGCGCGCCACCGCGTTGAAGATGGTCGGCCGCGGGCCGCCGCCTTCGGCGGCAAGTGTCACCAGGGCGGCGGCGTCGCGCAGGTTCGAGCCGTAATCGACTCGGCCGATCTCTGGCGCCGGCTGTGGCGGAATCGCCTCAAGCGCCGCCGCGTAGACGCGCTCGGCACGCACCCGGTCGCCCAAGGCGGCGAGCGCGGCCGCGATCTGCGCCTTGGCGATCGGGGTCGCCACGTCGCTGAGCTTCGTATCTGCGATATAGCGCAGGTCGCCGATCGGGGCTGAGCCATTGCGTGCCAGCACGTAAAGCGCATAGGCGAGATTGCGTCCGCCGTCCTTGTTAGGCTCGGGCGCGATGCTCACCTGGTTGCGCAGCCGGTCGAGGGCAAGTCGGAACGCCTTATCCGGCACGGCAAACCCGCGCTCGCGCGCCCGCGTCAGGAAATCGGTGACATAGGCGTCGAGCCAAGCGTCCTCGCCGCCGGCGGTCCACAGGCCGAACGAGCCGTCCGACCCTTGCCGCGCCAGCACTCGGTCGATGGCGTCCCGGATGCGCTGGTCGATCGCCGTGTCGAGCGCGAGATGCGCCTCCGCTGCGAGCTCGTTGACGTAAAGCAACGGCAGCGCCCGGCTGGTGATCTGCTCGGAGCAACCAAACGGGTAGCGATCGAGCGCCTTCAACAGCGCCGCCACGTCGAGCGCGGTAGACGACCCGATCGACAGCGCCACGGCCCCGGACCCCGGCACCAGGTCGGTCAAAAGATCGCTCGAAATGCTCACGCTTTCGCCGCGCGCGATCTGGCGCACCGTGCGGCGGGCGAGCACCTGGGTGGCCGGCTTGGCGGCGAGCGTGTAGCTGCGCTCGAGATCGAATCCATCAGGCCCCGTGATGCGCACCGCCACGGTGCCGGTGCCGACGCGTTGCGCGTTGAGCGGCAGCGACACCCCGCTGCGCTGCTTGGCGGCAAGGCGCACGGTCTGGACCGCGCCCTCGCCCACCGCCAGCGGCCCCTCGGTGGAGACGGCGATGCGATAGTCGCCGGCCGTTCCCTCTACGTTGTCGATGTCGAGACGCATTGTCCCGCGGTCGCCGGTCAACAGGAAGCGCGGCAAGGTTGCCGTGAGCACGACGGGATCGCGGACGACGACGTCACCGGTGGCACGGCCCACCTTGTCCTTGCTCCAGGCGACCGCCATCACCCGCACAGTCCCGGCAAAGGCCGGGATCTCGAATGTGACCTCGGCGCTGCCGTCGGAAGCGACGGTGACCACTCCCGAATAGAGCGCGAGCGGCGGCTGCGTCGGCGGGCTTCCCTCGATCGCTCCGCCGGCATCGCCGCCGGTACGAACCTGCCCCACCGCGCCCTGCATGCCGTCGATGAGCTGGCCGTAGAGGTCGCGAATCTCGGCCGCGAGCCGGCGCTGTCCGAGGTAATAATCGTCCGGCGCCGGCGGCTTGTAGTTGGTGAGGTTGAGGATGCCGACGTCGACCGCGGCGACGACGATGCGCGCCTCGTCACCTGCACCTAAGCCGTTGACTTTGACCGGAACGCGCAACGTGCTGCGTGGGCGCAGCAAAGGAGGAAGCTTCATGTCGAGCGCAAGCGTCTTGGCGCCGCGATCGATGGAGAACCATTGCACCCCGATGGCGCGCCCGGGCATGCGGCTCGCCTGCGCGTCGAGCGGACGGCGCAAGGTCGCCACCACATAGGCGCCGCTGCCCCAGTCCCGGCCGACCGTCAGCGGCAGGCGCGCGATGCCGGGCCCGATATCGGCCGTGCTCGTGGTGATGAGGCGCTCGCCGACCACGGACAGCGTTACCTTGCCGGCGGTGCGCGCCGTCACGGCGACATTCATCGTCTCGCCGGCACGATATTCCGCCTTGTCGAGCGCGATCTCGAGCAGGTCGGGCGTATCGGCCGAGGATTCCGCGTAGAAGCCGGAATCGAACAGGACCGTGGTCACGGGTCCGCTCGGATCGTCGGTCGAGACTTCGAGCCGATAGCGGCCGAAGGTCACCGGCACAGCGATGCGGCCGGGACGATCGGCGGCGACGTCGAGGCGACCATCGGCAACGCGGCGTGTCGATTTCACCGGTTCGTAGCGCCAGAAGCTGTTCTGACGGTACCACTGGTACTTGGTTTCGATGCTGAGCAGCTGCCAGCTTAGTCCTGGGCGCGACGTCGTCTTGCCGTCGGGCGCCACCACGACCACGTCGAACCCCGCAGTCTCCCCCTCGCCCACAGACTTCCCGGAGAACAGCGGCTTGACGCCGATCATGGTCGAGGTCGGAACCACGGGAAGCGTCAGCTTGCGCTCCACCGCGCGCCCGCCGGGCTCCGCCATGCGGATGACGATCTCGGCTTCAAGCGGTCGCGTCGACTG
>JBJMSU010000161.1:0-11671 GCA_045801465.1 Xanthobacteraceae bacterium
GCGCGAGCGCGCCGGTAGAGTTCCTGTCATCGCACACGATTCGCGACAGGAGGCTGCCGATGCTGACGCTGCACACTTCGTCCGATTGCACCATGGTCACGGCGCCGCCGCGCGCCGCGCGTGGGTATTTCGCCAACGTGCTGGCCGGCATCCGCGACGGCGGCGCCATGCACGCCCGCTACGCGGCGCTCGCGCGCATGTCCAATACCGATCTCGCCCGGCGCGGCCTCACCCGCGCGGAGATCATGCGCGCCGTGGTGGCCGGCGAGTAGCTCATCCCAATCGCCAGACGAACCAGACCGCACCGATCAGCGCCAGCGCGCCGCTTAAGACCATCAGCCACTGCATGCGCATGATGGCGGGCAGGGTGCGAGCGTCGCGGCGCCTGAGCGCGCGATCGTCGTGACAGAGTGGGTCGCGCATCAGGCGCTGCGGTCGGCGTCATGGCCGCTCCCAGGCGTCCGGTGTCCCGGCCATGCAGGTCTTTGCCATTGATCGCGTCTTACGTCGTGGATATCCGGCATCGCAGACAAGTTTACGCAGTCTGCGCAAGTTTGACTGCGCGCCGGGCATCACGAGTTGCTACTGCGCGGCGTCCTTGGCGGCCTGCGCCTCGGCGATCCGCTCCGCCTCCTCGGCATTCTTCAGCGCTTCCGGATGCGGCATGGCGATGATGTTGTAGCCGCCGTCGACATAATGGGTGTCACCGGTCACGCCGGTCGACAAATCCGACAGGAGATAAAGCGCCGCGCCGCCGATCTCTTCCAGCGCGACGGAGCGACGCAATGGAGCGTGCTGCTGCTGGAAATTGAACATCAGCCGTGCATCGGCAATGCCGGCGCCGGCAAGCGTGCGCACCGGCCCGGCCGAGATGGCGTTGACGCGGATGCGCTTCGGCCCAAAGTCGGCGGCGAGATAGCGCACCGACGCCTCGAGCGCGGCCTTTGCCACGCCCATCACGTTGTAGTTGGGCATCACGCGGGTCGAGCCGCCGAACGTCAGGGTGACGAGGGCGCCGCCGGTCGGCATCAGCGCGGCGGCGCGCCTGGCCACCTCCGTAAACGAGAAGCAGGAAATCACCATGGTCTGGATGAAATTTTCGCGGCTCGTGTCGGCATAGCGACCCTTGAGCTCGGACTTGTCGGAGAACGCGATGGCGTGCACCACGAAATCCAACGAGCCCCAGGACCGTCCGATTTCGCTGAACACGGCATCGACGGACGCGACATCCTCGACGTCGCACGGAATGATCAGCGTGGAGCCGAGCGACTGGGCCAGCGGACGAACGCGCTTGCCCAGCGCCTCGCCCTGGTAGGTGAACGCGAGCGTGGCGCCTTCGGCGGCAAGCGTCCTGGCGATGCCCCAGGCGATCGAGTGGTCATTGGCGACACCCATCACCAGACCGCGCTTGTCCTGCATCAACGCCATTCGCAACTCCGCTCACACACGCCTATGGCAATGCCCGCCGTGGCGCGAGCTCGTGGAAGGCTCGGATCGCGCGCCGTCATGCATCGAGCCGCTTGAACACGACCGACGCATTGGTGCCGCCGAAGCCGAAGGCGTTGGACAGCACGCAGCCGAGCGCAACGTTGTCGCGGCGCTCGCGCAAAATCGGCATGTCGGCGAAGGCCGGATCGAGATTCTCGATATTGGCGCTCTCGCAGATGAACCCGTTGTTCATCATCAACAGCGAGTAGATCGCCTCCTGCACGCCGGCAGCGCCGAGCGAGTGGCCGGTGAGTGATTTGGTCGCCGAGATCGGCGGGCACTTGTCGGCAAAGACCGTGCGGATCGCCTCGATCTCCTTGACGTCGCCGATCGGCGTCGAGGTGGCATGCGGATTGATGTAGTCGACCGGCGCCTTGACGTTCTCGAGCGCCATCCTGATGCAGCGAACGGCGCCTTCCCCGGACGGCGCCACCATGTCGTAGCCGTCCGAGGTCGCGCCATAGCCCGCCACTTCGGCATAGATTTTCGCGCCGCGCGCCTTGGCGTGTTCGAGCTCCTCCAGAACGAGCACGCCGGCGCCGCCGGCAATAACGAAGCCGTCGCGATCGACATCGTAGGCGCGCGAGGCCTTGTCCGGTGTCTGGTTGTATTTCGTCGACATGGCTCCCATGGCGTCGAACAGCACCGAGAGCGTCCAATCGAGATCCTCGCAGCCACCGGCGAAAATCGTGTCCTGCTTGCCGAGCGCGATGATTTCCATGGCATTGCCGATGCAGTGGTTGGACGTCGCGCAGGCCGAGGAGATGGAATAGTTCACGCCCTTGATCTTGAACCAGGTGGAGAGCGTGGCCGAGGCGGTCGAAGACATCGCCTTCGGCACCGCGAAAGGACCGACGCGCTTCGGCCCCTTGGTCCGCGCCGTATCGGCCGCCTCGACGATCGCGCGCGTCGATGGCCCGCCCGATCCCATGATGATGCCGGTGCGCTCATGCGAGATCTCGGCCTCCTCAAGGCCGGCATCGCGGATCGCCTGCTCCATGGCGACGTGGTTCCAGGCGGCGCCGCCGCCGAGAAACCGCATGGCGCGGCGGTCGACCGCGTCGTCGGTAGCGAGCGTCGGCGCCCCGTGCACCTGACAGCGAAAGCCGAGCTCGGCATACTTGTCGGCGCGCACGATGCCCGATTTGGCCTCACGCAAGCTCGCCAGCACTTCCTGGGTGTTGTTCCCGATGGATGAGACGATCCCCATCCCGGTGACCACGACCCGTCTCATGATCGCCTCGTGCTTATCTTGGCCGCGCCCCGACGGGGCTTCGATCAGCGATGCAGCCGAGCAAGCGGCTTACTGTTGCGCATGATCTTTTCCGAAAACCGGTATCCACTTTTCGGGATCATGCTCTAGCCGCCGCTCGGTTCCATCGCGGCGTCCTGGCGGAACAGGCCGACCTTCAGGTCCTTGGCGTGATAGATCAAGTTGCCGTCGGCGGAGAGCCAGCCATCCGCCACGCCCAGCACCAGCTTCGACCGCATCACGCGTCGGATGTCGATGCCGTAGACGACGCGCTTCATCGTCGGAACAACCTGTCCGGAAAATTTGAGCTCGCCGAGACCGAGCGCCCGGCCCTTGCCCGGTGCGCCGAGCCAGCCGAGGAAGAAGCCGAGCAGTTGCCACAGGGCATCGAGCCCCAGGCAGCCCGGCATCACCGGATCGCCCTTGAAGTGGCAGGGAAAGAACCACAGGTCCGGCTTCAGCTCCAAAACGGCCCGCACGAGACCCCGGCCGTATTCTCCGCCGGCTTCGGCAATTTCGGAAATCCGATCGAACATGAGCATCGGCGGCAGCGGCAATTGCGCGTTGCCCTCGCCGAATAGTTCGCCGCGACCGCAGGCGAGCAAGTCCTCATAATCGTAGCTGGCGCGCCGCTCTTCCATCGGCCGTATCCCCTCGGGAGAGCTCTGGATTGTCATGCCTTGATCTCCTAACACAGGCTCCCCGAGCGGCAAAGCCGGCGCGTGCCATGGAATACTTCTAAACGCGAACCATATAATGGCGAAAGAGTTGCACCTGCCGGGCCGGCTCGGATATGATCTCATTCGCAACAATCTCGGGCAAGCCGCCGCCATCCCGAGCGTATTTGGTTGGGAAATAATGACATCAGGGCGCGAAATCGTGGTGACCAGGGCTATTGACGCCGCCGAACAGCGGACCAGCCCGGTATCACGGGCCGAGCTGACCGGCTGTCCGTGGCACGACACCAAGGCCATGCTGCGCCAGGTGGGATTGCGGCCCACGCGCCAGCGCATGGCGCTCGGCTGGATGCTGTTTGCCAAAGGTGGCCGCCACATCACGGCCGAGATGCTGTACGAGGAGGCGACCCGCGCCAAGGTGCCGGTGTCCCTCGCCACCGTCTACAACACGCTGCATCAGTTCACCGAGGTCGGCCTTCTGCGTCAGGTGGCCGTGGACGGCTCGAAGACGTATTTCGATACCAATGCCACCGACCATCATCACTTCTTCGTCGAGGGCGAGCACGCGCTCCTCGATATTCCCGGCGCCGACGTCATTCTCGACAAGATGCCCCCGCCGCCCGAAGGCTACGAGATCGCCCGGGTCGATGTGGTGGTGCGGTTGCGCCGCAAGGACCGCTGAACGGCGCCGCCGCGAGCACAGCCGTCTCGTTTGCCCGCCAGATGGCGGGCTTTTTTACGGGCGTGCTTTCTTGATGCATGATCTCTTCCGACTTAGATACCCGGTAAGGAGCCAATCAGACCGGGAGGAATGTTTCATGGCCACGGCGCTCAAGCGCGTGAAGATCGCCCCTAAGGGCATGGGCCTCAACGACTTCGTCGCGCATCAGGAAGACTTCTTCGCCGCCGAGGGGCTCGACGTCGAGCTCGACTGGAAGACGTTTCGCGGGACGCAGTCGAGCTGGAAGGGCCTCGATTATTTCCAACGCCCGCAGGATCGGCCTTTTACCGAGGACAAGCAGGAGGTCATCCAGGGGGCGTGCGTCTGGGGCTCGATCTGCAATGCGAGCGCCGGGATGGGGCGGTTCGTGCCCGACGCCTATGGCCTGTCGCCCTGGGCGATTTTCGTGCGGCCGGATTCAAGGATTCAACGGCCGGAGGATCTGAGGGACGTTCCGATCTCCGTCGGCATGCGCGCGGGCAGCCATTTCAACGTGCCCTACCGACTCGAGAAGTACCTGCCGCTGGAAAACATCAAAACGGTGAATACCGGCGGCTTCGGCGCCCGCCTCAAGGCGCTGCTCGACGGCGAGGTGGAGGCCGCAAGCCTGCTGCCGCCGCAAATCGCCATGGCGGAGCAGCTCGGCTTGCGCAAGATCATCGAGGATACGTTCCATACCTTGTGGTGGGTGCCCGATAGCGCGGAGCCGGAGGTCGTGCGCGGCTACCTGCGGGCGCTCGATCGCGCCGAGAAGGCGATGGACGCCGATCTGGCCAAATACCTGCCGCTGTGGCGGCTCGCAGTCCCGTCCGAGTTCGAGACCACGCATGCGTGGGACTTCACGCGATTCGGTCGCGGCGAGCGCTTTGTTTACCAGCCGATTCCGCGCGCGGAGTTCGAGGACACGCTGGCGCAGGTGAAGCGCTGGGGTTTGGATCAATATCTGCAGGAGCGCAGCTTCGAGCGCTTGAGCTTTACGGTCGCGTAAGTCCGCATGCAGCGAAGCGGAATGCGGGAGCCGCTATCCCGGATTACGCTACGCTCCATCCGGGCTACGGCAGGGTTGCTATCTCACTCCAGCTTCTCGTTGGGATAGACGCCCCAGAGACGTTCCTGCTGGATCCAGCCGTCGAAGCCCTCGCCGGCGATGCGGCACCAACTCCCGCTGCAGCGCTTGACCGAGCCGAGTACGCCGATCTGCAGCTTGGCCACCACGCCGCTTGCCGGATCGGGCTTATCGCGGAGCGAAAGCAGTTCGTCCTTGTTCTTTTCGTTGGGCGCGACCGTGGCGGTGCGCCGGCCGGACAGGAGCGAGTGATAGACCCAGCCTTCCGCTCCCTCCCAGTCGCGAATGCGGCGCCAATTCTCGAATTCGGCGGTGATCTCGACCGGCAATCCGGCGCGATTATAGACCCAGGTGACGTCGTGGTCCTTGGTCGGCCCGCCGCGGACATTCACGCGATCGGCCTTGAGGCTGACGAAGCGGGGAATCGGCAAGCCGCTGACAGTTTTGGGAGAGGCCGGCTGGGCCTGTGCCGCCACCATTCCGGCCACCAGCATGGCCATGACGAGGAGAACGAGGCGGAACCGCACAGCAGTCATGGTCTCTACCGATGCCTTCCCTTCTCAGGTGCTCGTCGCCGGTATCGCGCACGCGATAGCGCGCGGCCAGATTTGGACTCGGCCGCTTTGTGTTCGCGGGGCCTTCTGTTAGAGAGAGGCTTAAGGTCGGCCCCCGTCCTGTCAGACCCGACGCAGGCAGTTTCGGTCGGCTGGGTTAAAGAGGCCTGAACGGGCCAAGCCGAGTGATCGAATGGCAAAAGCCAAAAAGCCGCTGGTCGTGGTCACGCGGAAGCTGCCGGACAGCGTCGAAACGCGTATGCGCGAGCTGTTCGACACCAGGCTCAATCTCGATGACAAGCCGATGAGCCCGGCCGCGCTGGCCGATGCCGTCAAGCTCGCCGACGTCCTGGTGCCGACGGTGACGGATCGCATCGACGCCTCGATCCTGAGCCAGTCGGGCGAAAAGCTGCGGCTGATCGCCAATTTCGGCAATGGTGTCGACAACATCGACGTCGCCACCGCGGTCCAGCGCGGCATCACGGTCACCAACACGCCGCGGGTGCTGACGGAGGATACGGCCGACATGACCATGGCCCTCATCCTTGCCGTGCCGCGCCGGCTTGCCGAGGGCGCCGCCGTCATCACCAGCGACAAGGATTGGACCGGCTGGACCCCGACCTGGATGCTGGGACACCGCATCTGGGGCAAGCGGCTCGGCATCATCGGCATGGGACGGATCGGCCAGGCGGTCGCCCGGCGGGCGCGCGCCTTCGGGTTGCAGATCCACTACCACAACCGCCGCCGCGTGGCGCCGCAGATCGAGGAGGAGCTCGAGGCGACCTATTGGGAAAGCCTCGACCAGATGCTCGCCCGCATGGACATCATCTCGGTCAATTGCCCGCACACGCCCGCCACCTACCATCTGCTGTCGGCGCGCCGGCTCAAGCAGCTGCGGCCCGAAGCCTATGTGGTCAATACCGCCCGCGGCGAGGTGATCGACGAGAACGCGCTCGCCCGCATGATCGAGGCGGGCGAGCTTGCCGGCGCCGGGCTCGACGTGTTCGAGCATGAACCGGCCGTGAATCCGAAGCTGGTCCGGCTCGCCCGCACCGGCAAGGTCGTGCTGCTGCCGCACATGGGCTCGGCAACGATCGAGGGCCGCATCGACATGGGCGAGAAAGTCATCATCAACATCAAAACGTTCATGGACGGCCACAAACCGCCCGATCGGGTGCTGCCTTCCATGCTGTAAACAAGAAGAGCCTCGATCCACGCAAATGACGACCCGCCTCGTTTCGCTTGCTGCCATTCTCGCCATCTTCATCGCTGCCGGCCACGGCGCCGCGGCCGAACCCATGACGGCGGACGAGTTCCGCCACGATCTCGTCGGCGTGCCGTTGTGCGGGACGCCCGATTACGGGCCGTTCGCCGGCAAGATGTTGTGCACCGTGCATCTGCCCGACGGCACCGCGGTGGTCGCCGGCCAGGGAATGCTCGTGCGCGGCACGTGGGAGGTGGAAGCAGGACGCGTCTGCCGCCGCAACGCCCAGGATCCGCTCGATCGGCGCCGCTGCATCGACTACGAGAAGGTCGGACAGGACCGCTATCGCAACAGCGACGGCATCGATCTGTGCATCGGCCCGTGCCCGTGAGCCGCGCCCCGCTGGCCGCGTCTCCCGCGCTGCCAAAGCCGCGCTCCCCTTGCGCCTGACTTGTCGTATGATCCGTTGGGCATTCATCCGGGGAGGATCAACGATGCGTGCACGGGTCGCGGGCGTCGCAGCGAGCGCCCTCCTGTTGTCTGGGACCACAGCGCTCGCCGCCACCAAGCTCGCGCCGAAGCAAATCCAGGACACCTTCTTCAACGGCCAGCCCTTCACCTCGTCGACGCCGTCGAACATCAAATTCAAAATGGTGTTCACGGCGGACGGCAAGATGACGCGCGAGCCCGTCAGCAGGGCCGCGGGCGTGAAGGGGGAGGGCACGTGGAAGCTCAGCAAGGACGGGTTCTGCACCAGCTGGAAGGGCAGCAGCGCGACGTGCTTCACGCTCGTGAACGTGGAAGACAACAAGTGGTCGGTGGTGCGCGGCGCCACCACGGTCGCAACCTGGAGCAAGTGATTCGTCGTCCCCGCGAAGGCGCGAATACGCGCCAGCATGAGGAGTGCCCGCGACCTGTGGTTCGAGACGCATCGCTGCGCGACGCTCCTCACCATGAGGTCGCTTCGATAGACCTCATCCTGAAGGAGCGGCCAAAGGCGGCGTCTCGAAGGAGAGGTCGTTCACTCCAACACGCCGCTGGTCATAGGTCCGCGCCTGCGCGGGAACGACTGAGTGCATGGATCGACAGGTCGCGGATCGTCGGCCGTTCTCCGGAGAGCGGATTGTGGGGGTCCCAGCGATAGCGCAGCGTCTCGAAGCGCACCGACAGCGCATCGACCATGAGAAGCCGCCCCACCAGGCCCTCGCCGAAGCCGACGATCTCGCGGATCACCTCGAGTGCCATCAACGAGCCGACCACACCCGGCAGGGCGCCGAGGATTCCGGCCTCGGCGCAGGCCGGGACCGAGCCCGCGGGCGGCGGCTCGGGAAAGAGGCAGCGATAGGTCGGGTTCGGCTGTCCGTCGGCCCCCGTTTCATGCGCGCGCAGCGTGGTGATGCTGCCGTCAAACGTGCCGACGGCGGCCGTGACCAGTGGCCTTTTGGCGAAATAGCAGGCGTCGGAAACGAGATAGCGCGTGGCAAAGTTGTCCGATCCATCGGCCACGACGTCGTAGCTCCCGATCAGATCGAGCGCGTTGCTCGCGTCGAGGCGGGCGGCGTGCGCCTCGACCGCCACGTGCGGATTGAGGCGGCCAATGACGGCCGTCGCGCTCGCCACTTTCGGCAAGTCGATGTCGGGCGTGCCATGGATAACCTGACGCTGCAGGTTGGAGAGCGAGACGGCATCGTCGTCGACGACACCGAGCGTGCCGACGCCGGCGGCGGCGAGATAGAGCAGCACCGGCGCGCCGAGGCCGCCGGCGCCAATGACCAGGACGCGTGCCTTCTTCAGCGCCGCCTGGCCGGGACCGCCCACCTCACGCAAGACGATATGGCGGGCATAGCGCTCGAGCTCGTCGGCACTCAGCATCGGCAAACATTCCAATCCATGACAGTGCATGGCGCCTGGCAACGCCCGCGGTCAAGGCCTGGACGTTGGTCCGATTCCATCGGGACCGGACATGGTTTAGGCTTCACCTGACGTTGATTCCGGGGGACCGGCATGAGGCGCACTGCGGCCATCCTTCTGTCCCTGGGCATTGTCATCCCGGCAATGGCACAGGCTGCCGCGCAGAAAAGGGTTCTCGTGCCCGCCGCACAAAAGGCCGCGCCAGCCAAAAAGGCCGCCGCGCCGACCAAGAAGGTCGTGGCGCAGCCGGCAGCAAAAACCGCAGGTGCGAAGAAAGCCGTGGTGCGGCAGGCCAAAAGGCCGAAGCTCGCCAAGACGGTGCGAGGCCGCAAGGCAGCACCACCCGCCAGCGCGCCCAAGCCCGATCCGGCGTTGATCGCCGCCTATGTGGCCATGCCGACGACCGAGCGTCGCGCGCTGCAGAGCGACCTCGTCTGGACCGGCGACTACAACGGCATCATCAGCGATGACTTCGGCGAGCGCTCGATCGCCGCCGTGAAATCCTATCAGACGCGCGGCGGCGCCGCGCCGACCGGCATTCTCAGTGCGGAGCAACGTACCGCTTTGGCGGCAGCGGCCAAAGCCAAGCAGGAAGCGTCCGGCTGGCGGGTGATGGACGATACCGTCACCGGCGCGCGCCTTGCGATTCCCATCAAGCACGCGCCGCAAGCAAGCGCGAGCAAGAGCGGCACCCGCTGGAGCTCGGGGCGCGGCGAGGTGCAGATCGAGACGTTCCGCATCGCCGAGCCCGGCACGACGCTCGCCGCCGTTTTCGAGCAGCAGAAAAAGGAGCCGGCCAATCGCGAGGTCGAGTACAGCGTGCTGCGCGAGGGCTTCTTCGTCATCTCGGGGCTGCAGGGCCTGAAGCGCTTCTATGCGCGGGCGCACGCCAGGGACAACGAGGTGCGCGGCTTTACCATCATGTACGACCAGGCCATGCAGGGCATCATGGACCCGGTCGCGGTGGCGATGTCGAGCCGCTTCGAGCCGTTCCCGCGCGCAGCGGTCGGGCCGCCGCCGAAACGCAAGGTGGAGTACGCCACCGGGATCGTCATCGACGAAGCCGGCCATATCATCACCGACCGTCAGGCGGCCGACGGCTGTCAGGTCATCACGCTTCCGGGTCTGGGTGCTGGCGAGCGCATCGCCGAGGCTTCCGACCTTGCGCTCGTACGCATCTACGGTGCACGCAATCTCAAGCCCTTCGTGTTTGCCGAAGACGGCACGCCGGCGGCGCAGGTCACGCTCGTCGGCATTGCCGATCCGGAGGCCCAGGGCGGAGGCGGCGTCGCCACCGCGGCAACCGTGCGGGTCAGTTCGCCCGAAGGCGGCCGACCCGCGATCGAGCCGGTGCCGGCGCTTGGCTTCTCCGGAGCCGCCGCGCTCGACCGACAAGGCCGGCTGGTCGGCATGGCGCTGCTCAACAACCCTGTCGTGGCCGGACCGAGCAATGCGGTCGCGCAAGCGCAGCTCGTGCCGCTCGAGGACATCCGCAAAATACTGAGCGAGCGCAACATCACGGTGGACGCCGGCGCCCCCTCCACCGTCGACGCCGCCAAGGGCTCCGTCGTGCGGGTGATCTGCGTGCGCAAGTGATGTGCACGGAGATCCGGACCGTTTGTGAACGTTGGCGTGTGGAGCGTTTCTAAGGCGTGTACTCATTAACGCACAGATCGGAGGTCCGCTTTCGCGGGCAACTCGGAAAATATTTGCTCGTTCTAAGCTTTACTGGTTTTGACCCCGAGCCGACATGACGCGGGTGGAAATCTCGCAGTGCAGCGGATTTGGCACGCCGATCGTGCTATCGTCTGGTCGAGGACAGCAGGCGCGGCGCCCCGTCTGATTCAGAACGATTCAGGACTGGCCCAAGGACCTGCCAACCGGCCTGCGCCACGCTGAGGGGGAAGAAGACTGCCCGCAAAGGGCTCCGTCGCCCGCCAGGCGCACGACAGATAGACCCGCTTCAAGCGGGAGGGGAGGGAATCCCCCTGATCAACATAAGGCGGCGTCAGTTCATTGCCCTTGTCGGCGGCGCGGCGGCGTGGCCGCTTGCGGCACGGGCGCAGCAGGCAGGCCCGCTGCCGACGATCGGATTTCTTGTCGCAGGCACGCCGACATCCCACGGCCAATGGATTGCCGCTTTTGTGCAGCGCCTGCGCGAACTCGGCTGGATTGAGGGTCGCACCATCACGATCGAGTATCGCTGGGCGGAGGGACGCAGCGAGCGCTTCGCCGAGATCGCGGCCGAGTTGGTCCGGCGCAAAGTCGACGTCATTGTCACGTCGGCGACTGAGGCAATCGTAGCTGCCAAGCAGGCGACGTCCGTCATCCCCATCGTCTTTGCGGCGGCGGGGGACCCGGTCGGCACCGGCCTAGTCGCTAGTTTGGCGCGACCGGGCGGCAACATCACCGGTCTGTCGATCCAGCAAACCGATGTTGCGGCCAAACGACTCGAACTTTTGCGCGAGATTGTCCCGGGTCTCCGCCGGTTGGCGATCTTGGGTAATGCCAGCGGTCCCGCCGTGGTGCTGGATATGCGCGAGGTCGAGACCGCGGCCCGCACGCTTGGGCTGGAGGTCATCACATCAGAAATCCGACGAGGCGAGGACATCGCGCCCGCGTTCGCGGCGTTCAAAGGCCGCGCGGAGGCACTTTATCTGCCCATCGATCCGCTCGTGAATACCCACCGCCTTCGCATCAGTATGTTGGCGCTGGCCGCGCGACTGCCCACGATGCACAGCGTTCGCGAGTATGTCGAAGCCGGAGGTCTGATCTCCTATGGACCAAACCGGCCGGAG
>JBJMSU010000199.1:0-6467 GCA_045801465.1 Xanthobacteraceae bacterium
GTCGTCCCGACCCCCTGCGACGCGTAGCTCAGCTTGCCTGGATTCTTTCGCGCATATTCCATGAACTGCTGCGCGGTCTTGGCCGGGAAGTCCGGCCGCACCAGGAGCACGTTGGGAATCTTCGACATGACGACGATCGGCTCGATTTCGCTGGGATCGAAATTGAGCTTCTTGTGCAGGAACACATTGGTGGTGATGGGCGCCGGCTGCGAGGCCATCAGCATGTAGCCGTCGGGCTCGGCGGCGGAGATCGCCTCGGCCGCGATATTGCCGCCGGCGCCGGCGCGATTTTCGATCACCACCGGCTGGCCCCAGCGCTGCTGCAGCTTCTCGCTGATGATCCGCGTGACGGTATCGACCCCGCCGCCGGCCGGGACCGTGACCATGATCTTGACGGGCTTGTTTGGGTAGTCCGCCGCACCGTCCTGCGCGCGAGCGGCGCCGGCGGCCAGCATGGCGCCGGCGGCGGCAATAGCGGCGAGAGCTTTCAACATTGTCATAATCCCGAGGTGTCGTTGAATTTGCGAATTGGGCAGCGTCATTCCCGCGCCCCTCTTCCGCTTAACCAACGGTGGGACAAACTGGTCTGCGGTTTGCGGTCGCAGTGGAGGAGCGCCCCTCGCGCAGCAAGCTCCGAACCGCCACCCGCATTTCGCTCCGTGGCTCGGATGGGCTGATCGCCTTACGTGCCATGCCTTACGGCTCGAGCTCGGTGTCCCAATAGAGATAGTCGAGCCAGCTCTCGTGCAGATAGTTCGGCGGGAACAGCCGCCCGTTGCGGTGAAGATGATGCACGCTCGGCTGGAACGGCATCTGCGACGGCCACATCCCGGACTCGGACGTCGTCATGCTGCCCTTGCGCAGGTTGCACCCCGAGCAGGCGGCGACCACGTTGATCCAGGTCGTATGCCCGCCGCGCGAGCGCGGCGTGAGATGATCGAAGGTGAGGTCGTCGCGCGAGCCGCAATACTGGCAGGAGAACTTGTCGCGCAGGAACACGTTGAACCGCGTGAACGCCGGATGGGTCGAGGGCCGCACGTAGGTCTTGAGCGAGACCACGCTCGGCAGCTTCATCTCCAGGCTCGGGCTGTGCACCGCGCGATCGTACTGCTCGACGATGTTGACGCGGTCGAGGAACACCGCCTTGATGGCGTCCTGCCAACACCACAACGACAACGGGTAGTAGCTCAAGGGCCGAAAATCCGCGTTGAGGACCAGGGCCGGATACCCGCCGGAAGAGATGTGCACGTTCAAGGGCGACTCCTCGACAACCCCCGTGGCGCCGCAGCGCCGCGCCTAGTCTATAGGGCAGCGTGACGGGAATGTGAAGCCGTTGGAAAGTCTCCGGTTTGTGGTCATCGGCAGGGGTTCCGCGGCGGCCTTGGGTCAGCCGCGGTGGAACCCGACCGCTGCCGGCCGCGTTCGATTTGGGGAGGAGACTGTCATGGCACGTACAACTGCTTCGCCGTTTGGCTGCGCGTTCCTTTGTGTTGCAGGGGCGCTCGCGCTCGCGCAGCCGGCATGGAGCCAATCCACCTCGCCGGATCGCGACCGACAGCCGAAAACAGAGACGGAGGGGCAGTCGCCTTCAGGCAATCTGAGCGATCGGCTCGATCGCTCCAAGGGGGTGATTGAGCCGCCGCAAAGCGTGGATCCCGGCATGCAAGTGACCCCACCCAATCCGGACGCCCGGATGCCCGTGATCCCGCCGCCCGGCAGCCGCGACGGCGATCGGACGATCGAACCGAAGTAAGCTCAGGGGAGCGTGCCAAAACGGCGGGCGAGGAATTCGCCGCCGTGGCGCAGGCCTTCGGCATCGATGCCATGGCCGATGCCGTGCGAGAGGTGCCATTCGACCGGCACCTCCAGTGCGGCGAGCCCCTGCGCGGCATGAAACAACGCCTGCGCCGGAATGAGATCGTCGCGATCGCCATGGACGAGCAGCACCGGCGGGCGCGCGGTGATCTCGTTCCGCATGGCCGCGATCTCGCTGCCGGTCGGTCCCACCAGCAGGCCGGAATAGCCGACGATTGCCGCCGGCGCCACGGCGCGGCGCAACCCGACATGCAGCGCCATCATGGTCCCCTGGCTGAAGCCCACGAGCGCCAGCGCTGACGGACCAAGGCCTCGGCGGGCGAGCTCGGCATCGACGAACTCGGTCAGTGCCGGAGCTGCCGTCGTCACGCCGGTCCAGCGCTCGTCCGGATCACGAAACGTGAGCGGAAACCATTCGCGTCCCGCCGGCGCCTGGCCGCATCGCCGCGATGCGTGCGGAGATACGAACGCCGCCTCGGGCAGGAGCTGTTGCCAGGCGCGGCCGATGTCGACGAGATCGTTGCCGTCGGCGCCATAGCCGTGAAGAAACACGACGAGCTGGCGGGCCTTGCCCGCACGCGGCTCGAGCCGCGGACCGTTGAGCTCTGCGGCCATTCACGGCTCCGTATTCAGGTTGTTGGCTGGACCGGCGCGGCCTCGCGCCCCTTGACGTGGCGATAATAGGCCCACAGCAGCCGTGCGGCCACCCCGCGCCATGGCCGCCACCGCTCTGCCAGCGCGATCATCTCCGGTGCACGCGGCCGCGCGGCGAGCGCGAAGGCGATGCGGGCCGCTTCCTGCAAGGCGAGATCGCCCGCCGGCCATGCATCCGCGTGCCCGACACAGAACAGGAGATAAATGTCGGCGGTCCATGGTCCGATTCCGTGGGTCGCAGTGAGCATCGCATGCGCGGCGTCGGCCGGCATTCCGTCGAGGGCGGGGAAATCGATGGCGCCCGAGTGGACCGCCCGCGCGATCGCCTTCAGGGTGCGGATCTTCGGTGCCGAGAGGCCGACGCGCTGGAGCTTGGCAGTGCGCGCGCGGCGCACCGAATCATGATGGATTGGATCAAACGCCGCGCTGAAGCGTCGCCAGATCGCCGCCGCACTGGCGGTCGAAAGCTGCTGCGAGACGACGATCGACGCAAGGCCGGCAAAGCCGCCCGGCCGCCGGCGCAGCGGCAGCGGTCCGGCGATCTCGGCGAGCCGGGCAAGCCGCGGATCGGCAGCGGTGAGCGCCGCAAGCCCAGCTGCTATGTCGGCGTCGCTATCGATGCGGTGAGACATAGCCGTCCAGCGAATCTGAATGCCCGTGTATGACATGCCGCAACCCGTCTTCCGTTTTGCCCCGAGCCCGAACGGATATTTGCATCTTGGCCATGCATTCTCGGCATTGCTCAATGCCGACATGGCGCGGGCCGCCGGCGGACGCCTGTTGCTACGCATCGAGGACATCGATCAAACGCGCTGTCGGACCGAGTTCGAGCAGGCGATCTACGAAGATCTGGCTTGGCTCGGACTCGCGTGGGAGACGCCGGTTCGACGCCAGTCCGAGCATCTCCAGGAGTACAGGGCGACGATCGTGCGGCTCGAACAGCAAGGGCTGATCTATCCGAGCTTCGAGAGCCGCGCCGAGATTGCCCGGCTGGTCGCCGAACGCGACGCAGAGGCGGCATGGCCGCGCGATCCTGATGGAGCGCCGCTCTATCCGGGACGTGCACAAGCGTTGTCGGCGGCCGAGCGCGCCGAGCGCATCGCCGCAGGCGACCGCTATGCGCTGCGCCTCGACATGGCGGGCGCGATTGCGGCGGCAGGGCCGCTCACCTGGATCGAGACGGGCGCTGGACCGACCCAGGAGACCGGCACCGTCACGACGGCGCCGCAGGCCTGGGGCGACGTGGTGCTTGGACGCAAGGAGACGCCGACCAGCTATCATCTGTCGGTCGTCCTCGACGATGCGTTGCAGGGCGTCACGCACGTGGTGCGCGGCCAGGACCTGTTCTGGTCCACCAGCGTGCACCGCCTGCTGCAAATGTTGCTGGGGTTACCAGCGCCGATCTACCATCACCACCGGCTGCTGCGCGAGGATGGCCGCAAGCTGTCGAAATCGACTCAGGCAACGGGCCTGCGGTCCTTGCGTGAGCAGGGCGCCACGCCGGCCGATATTCGCCGCCTCGTCGGGCTCGGCTGACCTCCCCGCCTGTGCCGCCGATTTGAGGTTCCTACAGCGCCTGCCCAGAAGCTCGTGCAGCAACGTCAAATCGAAAGCGGCACGGGATCATGCACTTGCCGGTGCCGCTCGGCATCCGAAGTTTACGTCACAGGCTGCTGCCATGTATTCACGAACTTCGGCAGCGGGCACTCGGCTACCCCAGCTATCGCAGGCAGGCGCGCTTATAGTCCGTTAAGCGGGCCTATGCGATGATACGTGGGGTTGAGGTTATGGTGATGAAACGGACCAAGGCTGCCAAACGTGCGAAGCCGAGGCGCGGCCAGGGCCGGCCGTCGCGCGGGCGGCGTGTCGAGGACCGTGTCGGTGCGGTCGAGGCCGCGCTGGCGGCGCTCGCGCACGAAGTGCGCACTCCGCTCAACGGCATTCTTGCGTTCGGTGAGCTGCTTGCGGCTTCTCAACTGCCCGAGCGGGAGCGCGGATGGGCATCTGCCATCAAAGGCGCCGCCGAGCATCTTGCACAATTGACGACCGTGGTGGTTGACGGGGCTAAGGCGGACGGGCGCAAGCTGGTGCTTCGGTCGTATCCGTTTCGGCCGCGCCAGCTGGCCGAGGCGGTCGCCGCGACCGTGCATGCGCGCGCGCAGACCAAAGGTCTCGCCGCCACCGTCAGCATTGCGGATGATCTTCCGGCGCTCGTCGTCGGCGATCCGGTGCGCCTGCGCGCCGCGCTGGAGAACCTGATCGACAACGCGGTGAAATTCACCGATCGCGGCGAGGTCGTGCTCGAGGTGATATCGCGCCCGGCGGCGCGCGGGCGCACCCGCCTCGTGTTCACGGTTGGCGACAGCGGCATCGGTCTGTCGGCGGCCGAAGTGAAGCGGCTGTTCCGCCCGTTCGCTCAGGCCAGCAAGGCGGTCGCCCACCGATACGGAGGAGCCGGCCTGGGGTTGATTTTCGTGAAACGGATCGCCGAGGCGATGGGCGGCACTCTCAAGATCCAAAGCGCACCGGGGCGCGGGTCGCGCTTTCGCCTCGAAGTGGTCGCCGCGCCGAGGCCGATCGGAGTCGAGGGCAATGCGGATGCGCAGCGCACGCACGTTGCCGCGGCGCCGGCCAAAAGCCTGCGCATCCTGTGCGCCGAGGATAATCCCTATGGCCGGGTGGTGCTCAACACGATCCTCACTGAGCTCGGTCACCGCGCGGACTTCGTGGACACCGGTGGGGCGGCGGTCGAGGCGGTCGGCCGCGGCGAATACGACGCGCTGCTCATGGACATCACCTTGCCGGACCTCGACGGCATGGCGGCGACGCGACTCATTCGCGGATTGACGTCCAGCGGCGCCCGGCTTCCCATCATCGGCATCTCCGGCCGCTCCGAGGCCACCGAGCAGGCGGCTGCGCGTGCGGCCGGGATGAACGCCTATTTGACCAAGCCGGTCAGCCCTGCCGCCATCGCCGCAATGCTCGACAGCCTCGCGGGCCATTGAGCGCCCTAGGCCGCGAGTGGCCTCTTCAGAGCAGACGCATCCTCGGAGTCCGCAACGCGCAGGGCGATTCCAGATGGCAGGCGCCTGCTCGCGGCTTGGACGTCCCGGACCATTGCGGCTACGTCGTGACCGAGTGACGCCAACCTGGAGACGACGGCGCGCCCCACAGGGCCGGTGGCTCCTGTGACGAGGATCATTGTGCCGTTCCACGTTCCCGTTTGACTCACACATATCTCAGCGGTTATACGTCAATCAATAGCCATTAGGTTATCGATTCCAAATGCCGAACGCTCACGATGTGCTCTTCAGAACGCTCGCCGATCCCACTCGGCGGGCTCTCTTCGAACGACTGTGCCGCGAAGGAGAAAAGACGGTCGGGGCCCTGACGGCTCGGGCCGGGGTCTCGCAACCGGCCGTCTCAAAGCATCTCGGGGTCCTGAAGCAGGCCGGGCTGGTGCGCGACCGCCACGAAGGTCGCCAGACGCACTATAGCGCGCAGCTCGGCGCCTTGGCCCCGCTGATCGACTGGACAAGCCAAATGGCCGGCTTCTGGCAAAGCCGGTTCGACCAACTCGAACAACTACTCAAAAGGATGGACCAATGAGCAAACCCGCGACCGAAACGCTCTCCGTCGCTGCCAAAAGGACGTCCAAGAAGTCGGCGAAGAGCGGCTCGAAGGAAGCAAACGGCGGAGCCTCTCCCTCTCAGCTGATCGATGCGAGAATCAAGGAGCTGAGTGATTGGCGGGGCGAGACGCTCGCTCGGGTGCGAATTCTCATCAAGCAGGCCGACCCCGAAGTGGTCGAGGAGTGGAAGTGGAGAGGGGTTCCGGTGTGGTCGCACGACGGATTGATCTGCACAGGCGAGACTTACAAGAACGTCGTGAAGATGACCTTCGCCAAAGGGGCGGCTCTGAAGGATCCTTCGGGCCTCTTCAACTCCAGTCTTGACGGGAACACAAGGCGTGCCATCGACTTCCACGAGGGCGAGAAG
>JBJMSU010000204.1:0-8607 GCA_045801465.1 Xanthobacteraceae bacterium
GGGGGGTACGCCACCCGCTCCGAGCTCGCGGTCTACCCCCCACCCCAGCCCTCCCCCACAAGGGGGGAGGGAGCCCGCTCAGTCCGCGGAACACACACCGCTTATGCAACAGGCGCCGCAGGCCCGGTGCGTGGCGAGTCATCTGATCTTCCGCAGTCGCTCACGTGGCTGGCGCTGGAGCCGTTGACCGGCCGCACCCATCAGCTGCGCGTCCATTGCGCCGCCATGGGCTGGCCGATCATCGGCGATGCCATCTACGGCAGCGCTCCGCGCAGCGGCGGCCCCGGCCTCCAGCTGCATGCGCGCGAGGTCGTGGTACCGCTCTACAAGAACCGGGAGCCAATCCGCATCACGGCGCCGGTACCGTCACACATGCGGGCGCGGCTCACCGCCTGCGGCTGGACCGAGGATAGCCAAGCAATGGGGGCGGCGGATCAGTAGAGCGTCGCCTTGATCCGCTCCGGCTGGCCGCGATCGTGCTCCGGGCCGCCGAGCTTGCCGCCGGTGATCTCGGCCAGGATGGTGCCGGCGCTCGGCAGGCTCTTGCGCTCGACCTGCGTGGCGGGGTCCCACAGCCGGGAGCGCACGATCGCCTTGGTGCATTGATAGAACACCCGTTCCACCGAGACGATGAGCACGGTGCGCGGCTCCTTGCCGTCCACGGCGAAGCTCGCCATCAGCTCGGGATCGGTGGAAATCGCCGCGCGGCCGATGATGCGCAACGTCTCGCCGACGCCGGGAATGAGGAACAAGAGCGCCACGCGCGGATCGCGAACGATGTTGCGCAGGCTGTCGATACGGTTGTTGCCGCGGCGGTCCGGGACCAGCAACGTCTTCTCGTCGTGCACGCGCACGAAGCCGGCCGCATCGCCGCGCGGCGAGCAGTCGAGCCCGTCCGGGCCACTCGTCGCCAACGCGAAGAACGGCGCCGCCGCGATCAAGGCGCGATAGGATTGGTTGACGTGGTCGATTTCCTTGACGATCGCGGGACCATATGGCTCGCCATAGAGCGCCTCGAGCGCATCCATCGTCGTCACGAGATGATCGTTAGCCATCGTGTTCCCCCGCTACGCTGCCAACAATTGCCGCCCATCGTGACCCACCATGGTGAGGTTCACGATCATGCCCGGCTCGCGCGCCCGGCCCAGGCGCACCGGCGTGAAATGCTCGGTGCGGCCCGTCGCGCCCGACTCGATCAGCACGGGGGCGCGCGCGCCGACTTGGGTCTCGAGGTGCCGCCGCAGCGCGATCGCGCCCTTCTCCCGCAGCCGCTGCGCGCGCTGCTTGATGGTGGCGCGCGGAACCTGCGGCATGCGCGTGGCGGGCGTGCCGGGTCGCGGCGAGAACGGAAAGACATGCAGATGGGTGAGGCCGCATTCGTCGACGAGATCGAGCGAGCGGGCGAACATGTTCTCGCTCTCGGTCGGGAAGCCGGCGATGATGTCGCCCCCGAAGACGACGTCGGGCCGCAGCCGCCGCACGGAATCGCAGAACGCGATGGCGTCGGCGCGCAGATGCCGCCGCTTCATGCGCCTGAGGATGAGATCGTCGCCCGCCTGCAGCGAGAGATGCAGATGCGGCATCAGCCGCGGCTCGCCGGCGAGCGCGTCGAGGAGATCGCGATCGGCCTCGACCGAGTCGATGGAGGAGAGGCGCAGGCGTTGCAGCTGCGGGATATGCTTGAGAATCTGCTTCACCAGCGTGCCGAGCCGCGGCGTCCCCGGTAGATTCGTTCCATAGCTCGTGATGTCGACGCCGGTCAGCACCACCTCGCGATACCCGTGCTCGACCAGATGGCGTACCTGCGCCACCACCTCGCCCATCGGCACCGAGCGCGAGTTGCCGCGGCCGAACGGAATGATGCAGAAGGTGCAGCGGTGATCGCAGCCGTTCTGCACCTGCACGAATGCGCGCGCCCGGCCCTCGATGCCGTCGATCAGGTGCAGCGCCGTCTCTCGCACGCTCATGATGTCGTTGACGGCGATCTTTTCTTCCCCGGCCACGCCGAAGCCGAGTGCGGCGCCTGCCGCCGTCCACGCCCGCGGGTCGAGCTTTTCCGTATTGCCGAGCACCCGGTCGACCTCCGGCATGGCGGCAAAGCTTGTGGGCTCCGTCTGGGCGGCGCAGCCGGTGACGATGATGCGGGCCTGCGGCCGCTCGCGCTTGACCCGCCGAATGGCCTGACGTGCCTGGCGCACCGCCTCCGCCGTGACGGCACAGGTGTTGACCACGACGGCGTCGAGCCCGGCGGCATTGGCCTCACGGCGGATCACTTCCGATTCGTAGGTGTTGAGGCGGCAGCCGAAGGTGATGACGTCGACGCCCATCAGCGCACCCCTTCGGCCTGAAGAGCCGTGAACAGGCCGGCGTCGAAGCGGCCTTCGAACTCGTATTCCACCGGGCCGGTCATCAGCACGTGGTCGTCGCGCTCGCGCCAGTCGGTAGTGAGATCGCCCCCGGGCAAGGTCACGGTCACCTTGCGGCCGGTGCGGCGGGTGCGCGCAGCCGACACCGCCGCCGCGCACGCCGCCGAGCCACACGCCCGGGTGAGACCAGCGCCCCGTTCCCAGGTGCGGATCACGATGTGCTCGCGCGAGGGGACCTGGGCGAGCGTGATATTGGCCCGCTCGGGAAATATCGGGTGCGACTCGAGCAGCGAGCCGATGCGGGCGAGATCGTAGGCGCCGACGTCGTCGACCCAGAACACGACGTGGGGGTTGCCCATGTTCACGGCCGAAGGCGAATGCAGGATCGGCGCATCGATGGGGCCGATCTGCAGCTCGATGGCGCGGGTGTCGCGGAACTCCTCGGCGAGCGGAATCTCGTTCCAGGCAAAGCGCGGCCGCCCCATGTCCACCGTGACGAGGCCTCCAGCCTTCCAGCAATTGATCAGGCCCGCCTTGGTCTCGAATGTGGCGGCATCCTTGCCGGTCTCCTTGAACAGGAGGTCGGCGATGCAGCGCATACCGTTGCCGCAGGCGCCCGATTCCGATCCGTCGTTGTTGAAGATGCGCACCGACGCGTCGATCCCGGCGGCGCGCGGCGCCTGGAGGACCATCAGCTGGTCATACGGCGTTGCCTTGGCGGCGGCCCGCGCCTCCGATGGGCTGACGGCGGCGGCGTCCCGGCGCAGATCGACCACCACGATCTCGTTACCGAGACCGTTCATCTTCACGAAGGAATGATCGGCGAGCGCGCTCATGGTTGCCCTTATATGGCGAAATCACGGCGGTTTGCGAGTGGTCTTAAAAGGAACGGAAAGGGCTGCCATGCATTTCCGCTGCGTGAGGGAGGCACGGACGTGATAAGAAAACAATCGCACGGTGTGGCGCGGGCCGGCGCGCAGCCTCGCGGATGATATCTGTAGAGGATGATCCCCATGCCTTATTTCCGCACGGCGTTGTGCCTCGCCGCCTCGCTCGCGTGGCTCGCAGCCGCTCCCTCGCACGCCGAAAATCCAAGCACATTTGCGCCGCCCCGGGCGCTCGCCCAGAACGCCCCAGTGGCGCCAGCGCCTCCCCCGGCGGCGACTTCGCCGGCCCCGGCCCAGGGCGCCGAGGCGTTCGGCCAGGACGTCACGCTGACCGAGAAAACCATCATCTACATGAACGGCAACGCCACGTGGGACAACGCATTTGAGACCCTGATCGACGCCTTCAAGCAGCTCAACACCTACCTCGAGCGGCAAGGCCTCAAGCCCGATGGCCCGGCCATGACCATCTACACATCGACCGACGATACCGGCTTCTCGTTCCAGGCCGCGATCCCGCTCGCCGAAGAACCGCAAAATCCCCCGCGTGGCGATATCGCCATCGGCAAGTCGCCCGCCGGCCATGCGCTGAAGTTCGTCCACCACGGCTCATATGATTCGATGGACACCACCTACGAGGCGATCACCAATTATCTCGACGAGAAGCGCCTCGAGGCAAAGGACCTGTTCATCGAGGAATATGCCAGCGATCCGGTGACCACGCCGGAGGATCAGCTGGTCATCACCGTGCTGGTGCCGATCAAGTGAGGCGCTTCATGCGACAGGGGGCAATGGATCGCTGCCGGGAATCGGCTTCGGCCGACATGGTGACCCGTATGCCACAGTTTCCGTCCCAACGCATGCGGGGCGGCAAAGCCTCTGTCACAGCAGGGACAATCCAGTCTAGAGTGGAAACGATGAACCATGCGAGGACACCGATGCGCCTGATGTCACTTGCCGTCCTGACCGTCGCAGCCGTTGCCCTCGCCGCCGCGCCGGCGGACGCCGCCAGGAAGAAGCGATCCCAAGCCGTCGCGGCACAGTCCGTGCAGGGTGAACGCGGCGAAGCCGGCGTCGTGGTGCGGCGCTCGCGCACCCGCATCACGGTGACGCGGCGCTCCTATCTCGATGCCGGTACCGAAGTTTATCCGGGCAGCCAGCCCTACACGGACTATGTCTTCTCGCCGCTGTACCACCGGCCCTCGGATATGGCCGATCCGACCCGGTCGCGCACATCGCTGCCCGAGCCGCTGTGGATCCCGAGCTATCACACGCCCAACTGGGGCTATTGATCGCTTGCTCCGTCGTCATCACCGGACTGGCGCGAAAGCGCCGAGACCCCGTGATCTATCTTCTTCACGGAAGCGATGGATTGCCAGATCAAATCCGGCAATGACGCGGCGGCGTCAGTCCGTCTTGATATTCGCGGTACGGGCGACCTCCGTCCAATTGCGGATCTCGCGCGCAATCAACGTCTGAAATTCCTCGACGCTGCCGCCGGCCGGCGAAACCCCCTGCGCGGCGAGTTTCGGGATCAAGTCAGGATCGCGCAGGGCGCGGTTCACCTCCGCGTTGAGCTTCTCGACGACAGGTTTGGGCGTGCCGGCGGTGGTCAGCAGGCCCACCCATTGGATCGCCTCGAAACCCGGGAAACCTGATTCCGCGACCGTCGGCAGGTCGGGGAATTGCGGATCGCGCGTCAGGCTGCCGGCCGCCAGCGCGCGCAGGTTCCCGGCCTCGATCTGCGGCAGCGACGCCAGCGGCGAGATCACGGTGAGCTCGGTCTCGCCCGCGACCGTCGCCGTGATGGCCGGGGCACCGCCGCGGTAGGGAACGTGCTGCAGTTTGATGCCGGCAGCCTTGCTGAACAGCTCGATGACGAGGTGGTTCTGGCTCGCGGCCCCCGGCGAGGCATAGTTGAGCTTGCCCGGGCTGGCCTTGGCCAACGCCACGAATTCGGGCAGCGTCTTGGCGGCGAGCTTGCCCGCAACCACGAACAGCAGCGGATTCTTGCCCACCATGGCGATCGGCTGGAGATCGCGCGCGCTGTCATATGGGACCTTGGAATTGGTGGCGGGGATCACCGTATAACTTGATGCCACCATCAGCAGCATATGCCCGTCGGGCGGCGCCTTGGCGACTGCATCGGCGCCGATGATGCCGCTGGCGCCGGGCCGGTTGTCGACGATAACCGGTTGGCCCAGCGACTTCTCGAGATACGGCTGGATCAGCCGCGCGACCGTGTCGTTGAGTCCGCCCGGCGCGAACGGGACGACAATGCGGACGGGCCGGTCCGGATAGGCCATCGCTGGCCCGACATCCCCGATGACCGTAAGCGCGGCCAGAAGGACCATCGCGCGCCGAATGAACCGCAATCGCATCCTGTTCACTCCCGAAGTCTCGCCCGCCCGGGCCCTATACGATCCGCGTGGCGCGGGGCAAGAAGCCGGTAGAAGGAGGGTTTCCGTTCCAGGGCGGGAGGCTAGCGCCCCGCGTCCGAAGTTCGTGATACACGGCAGCACGCTTTGAAACGAACTTCGGAAGCAAAGGGGCACTAGAAGCATATGATGTTAGTGCCGCTTTCGATTTTGAAGTTCCTAAACGAGCTTGCGGCAGGTGGTACAGGAACTTCAAATCGGCGGCACTAGCCGGAGGGAAGCCGAATGCTCGATGCGACGCGCCAGCGCTATAACGTCCATGACCGGCCGCACACGGATTTGCGCGAGTTCATCGCGCGGGCCGACAGCGCCGGCGAGCTGCTACGGGTCAAGGGCGCCGCGCCCGAGCTGGAAGTCGGCACGCTGGCCGAGATCGCTTCTCACGCGCGGCCGGAGCCGCCGGCGATCCTGTTCGAGGATGTCCCCGGTTATCCCAAGGGAATGCGGCTCCTCTCCGGCGCCACCAATTCGGCCAAGCGGCTCGCCATCGCGCTCGGCTTTCCTGTGCCGAGCCACCCCCTCGACGTGGTCCGCGCCTATCGCGACCGCATGAAGACGCACCAGCCGATTCCGCCGAAAGTCGTGAGCAAGGGGCCGGTGCTCGACAATGTCGACCGCGACGACAACGTCGATCTCGAGAAGTTTCCGGTGCCGCGGCTGCACGAGCATGACGGCGGCCGCTATATCGGCACCGACGATCTGGTCATCATGCGCGACCCGGACGGCGGCTGGGTCAACGGCGCGACCTACCGCTCCATGCTGCAGGACCGCAACCATGTCTCGCTGTGGATCTCGCCCGGCAAGCACGGGCGGCAGATCCGCGACAAGTATTTCCGCAAAGGTCAGCCCTGCCCGGTCCTGATCTCGTGCGGACACGATCCGCTCCTGTTCCTGGCCGGCGGCAACGAGCTGAAATTTGGACTGTCCGAATTCGATTATGCGGCCGGTCATCGCGGCATTGCCTATGACGTGGTGGCGAGCGAGATCCACGGCCTGCCGATGCCGGCACATGCCGAGATCGTGCTCGAAGGGGAGCTCCAGGAGGGGGTGACCGCCAGGGAGGGGCCGTTCGGCGAATTCACCGGCTATTACGCGAGCTCGCCCAGCGAGCAGCCGGTGGTGCACGTCCGGCGCGTCTATTACCGCAACGATCCGATCCTCTCGATCGCCTCGCCGATGCGGCCGCCGTCCGACTTCTCGTTCTCCAAATGCGTCATGAAGGCCGGCATGATCTGGGACGAGGTCGAGCGCGCCGGCCTCTCCGGTGTCGCCGGCGTGTGGGTGCACGAGTTCGGCGGCGCCCGCATGTTCAACGTCATCGCCATCAAGCAGGCTTACCCGGGCCACGCACGCCAGGCCGGCATGCTGGCCGCGAGCTGCCAGTCCGGCTCCTATCTCGGGCGCTTCGTCGTGGTGGTCGACGAGGACGTGGATCCGACCGACATCTTCGACGTGCTGTGGGCGATGTGCACGCGCTGCGATCCGGCGAGCGACATCGACTTCATCCGCCGCACCTGGTCGGGCCCGCTCGATCCCATGCTCGACGAGGCGAGTTCCACCAACTCGCGCGCCGTGATCGACGCCTGCCGGCCGTACGAGCGCCTCGCGGACTTCCCGCCCGTGGCGCGCGCGAGCCCGGAGCTGATCGCGCAGGTGAAGGCGAAATTCGCCGACGTGCTCGGCCCCCTGCTGGGGACGAGCTGAGGCTGTCGTTCCCGCGAAAGCGGGAATCCATGACCCCTGCTTGCGCGATGCGGCTCTGATTGTGGCCATGGGTCCCCGCCTTCGCGGGGACGACTCGGTTTACGCCTTGAGCCGCTCCATCTCGGCGAGGATCGCCTCGCCCATCGCCCGCGTGCCGATGACCGTCGCGCCTTCCGACTTGATGTCGGCGGTGCGCAGGCCCTTGGCGAGCGCGGCGGCGATCGCCTCATCGATCAGGTCGGCCTCTTTGCCCCTGTCGAACGAATAGCGCAGCGCCATGGCGAACGAGGCGATCATGGCGATCGGGTTCGCCTGCCCCTTGCCGGCGATGTCGGGCGCCGAGCCGTGCACCGGCTCGTACAGCGCCTTGCGCGTCCTGGTCTTCGCATCGGTTTCGCCGAGCGAAGCCGAGGGGAGCATGCCGAGCGATCCGGTGAGCATGGCGGCGACGTCGGACAGCATGTCGCCGAACAGGTTGTCGGTGACGATCACGTCGAACTGCTTGGGCCAGCGCACGAGCTGCATGCCGCCGGCGTCGGCGAGCTGATGCTCGAGGGTGACGTCCTTGAACTCGCGCTCGTGCAGCTGCGTGACCACCTCGTTCCACAAGACGCCGGTCTTCATGACGTTGCGCTTCTCCATCGAGGTGACCTTGTTGCGCCGCTTGCGCGCGAGCTCGAAAGCGACGCGGGCGATGCGCTCGATCTCGTAGGTGTCGTAAACCTGGGTGTCGACCGCGCGCTTCTGGCCGTTGCCGAGGTCCGTGATCGTCTTGGGCTCGCCGAAATAGACCCCGCCGGTGAGTTCGCGCACGATGACGATGTCGAGCCCGTCCACCACCTCGCGCTTGAGGCTCGACGACTCGGCGAGCGCCGGATAGCAGATCGCCGGGCGCAGGTTGGCGAACAGCTTGAGATCCTTGCGCAGCCGCAGCAGCCCGGCCTCCGGCCGCACGTCGTACGGCACCTTGTCCCATTTCGGCCCACCCACCGCGCCGAAGATCACCGCATCGGCGGCCTGCGCCTTCGCCATGGTGTCATCGCTAACGGCAACGCCGTGCGCGTCGTAGGCCGCCCCGCCGACCAGGCCCTCCTCGTAGTCGAAGCGGCCCAGGCCATGGTCGTTCATCCAGGCGATGAGGCGCTTCACCTCGGCCATCACCTCGGGACCGATGCCGTCGCCGGGAAGGAGAAGGAGCTTGTGCGTGGGCATGGA
>JBJMSU010000018.1:0-18863 GCA_045801465.1 Xanthobacteraceae bacterium
TAACGCAATCGCCGGCGCGCCGGCGGCTTCCGCCCGCTTGATCAGCGCGTCACCAATTTCCTGGCGCTGGGTAGTGTAGAGCTGAAACCATACCGGCGCCCCGCGCGCAGCGGTTGCATCCTCGATCGATGTCGTCGCTACCGTCTTCCTGCAAACAACGGGCTGGCAGCAAGGAATTGGAGAAAGCGGCGGCGGCTGGCGGCCTGAATCTCATGCGGCGACATCGGTGCCTCCTTACAGGAAGAGATATTCGCTCAACTGGTTCGGTCAGCGAGACGCTGCATCGCAAACTGGCAGCGTAACAGTGGCAGGCGGATCAGCCGTATCACGGTCCCATTCGCAAGCGTAGTGCAATCCAGGCAAGCTTGGTTATGATGCGCCTCAGCACTATCAACTGGCCACCAACCGAGCCGGACGTGAGTTGGGTTAACCACATGCGCAATCGGGTTTTGCTGATCGCGGCCGCTTCGGTGGTTTTCCTCTCCTGCTGTAGCGGGGCCGAAGCGCAGCAGCAAGTGATCGGAGCTCCGCCCGAAGCCTCGAACATGCGGCTGGTCGGCAGCAATGATTTGCAGGCGCGCAGCGCCTATCAGCCGACCATCCATCATCAGGGCGACCGCTGGATCGCCTATATCGGACACCACGGCGGCACCGATGCCGTTCCCGCTCCCCTCAATCCAATCACCGGGAAGGCCGAACCGAACGGCACTTCGATCCTCGACGTCACCGATCCGGCGCATCCGCAATACCTGCGCCACATCCCTGGGCAAGAGGGAAAATATGAAGGCGGCGGCGCGCAGATGGTGCGCGTCTGCGACGGCAAGACCCTGCCCAAAGGGGATCCCAACAAATTTTACATGCTGCGCGTGTTCGGGGGCAAAGCGCACGAGATCTGGGACGTGACCGATCCGGCCCATCCGGCCCTGCTGACGCGCCTCGATGGTCTGCGCGACACCCATAAGAACTGGTGGGAGTGCGACACCGGCATTGCCTACCTGGTGTCGGGCGCGCCGGGTTGGCGGCCGCGCCGCATGACCCAGGTCTACGACCTCAGCGATCCGCTGAAGGCCGTGCACATCCGCGACTTCGGCCTGCCCGGCCAGGAGCCGGGCGCCACCGGCACCGTGCCGACCGATCTGCACGGTCCGATTTCCACCGGCCCGCAGGGCAACCGCGTCTATTTCGCGTACGGCACCAACAAGGGCGGCGTGCTGCAGATCGTCGACCGCGAGAAGCTGTTGAAGGGGCCGAAGGAGCCAACCCCGGAGAACCTGCGTCAGCCGGTCGTCGGCCAGCTCGACATGCTGCCGCTCAATGGCGCGCACACGTCGTTCCCCCTTGGCAAGATGAAGATCGCCGAATTCGCCAAAGACAAGGCTGGCGGCATCCGCGATATCGTCATGATCGTGGACGAGTCGCTGGTCAGCGAATGCCAGGCGGCCGAGACACGGCAGATGGTGTGGTTCGTGGATGTCACCGTGGAAACGCGGCCGATGGTCATCTCCAACTTCAACGTGCCGGAGGCGGGCGGAAGCTTCTGCGACCGCGGCGGGCGCTTCGGCGCCCACTCCTCGAACGAGAGCATGGCGCCGGTTTTCTACAAGAAGCTCGCCTTCGTCACCTGGTTCAATGCCGGCGTGCGCGCCATCGACGTGCGCGATCCGTTCCGGCCCAAGGAGGTCGGCTACTTCATCCCGGCGATCACCGAGGCAACCGACAAGCGCTGCATCAAGGTGGATGGCCAGGACCGCTGCAAGGTGGCGATCCAGAGCAACAACGTGGAGACCGACGACCGCGGCTACATCTATGTGGTCGATCGTGCCAATACCGGCCTGCACATCCTCGACCTGACCGGGGAGGCGCGCGCGATCGTCGGCGCGCGGTGATCCAATCTGCGTTGTCATCCCGGACGGCTCGCGAAGCGAGCCGATCCGGGATCCAGGTGCCCCGCGTCCGAAATCATGTGCGCTGGGATTCCTGGATCCCGGCTGTCGCGCCTGACGGCGCTCGGCCGGGATGACAATGAAGGCGTGCTCCCGCGGTAGCGCAAGCGGCACGGCCTAAGCCTCAGCGGCGGCTGGCGATCGGCGTGCCGCGCTTCCTGGCGTAGCGGTGGATTTGGACGCTCTCCCACACGCCGTTGACGTCGTAGGGATCGCTGCGCGTGAACGCCTCCACGGTGCTGCGATCCTTGGCATCGATGACGAAGATGCTGCCGCAGGGAGTCTCGCCGTCGTCGCCGATCAGCGTTCCCGCCGTCACCACGTCGAGCTCGTGCTTTTCGGCGTCGTCGAGATGCTGCCGATGCGCGCGATAGAATTTCGCCCGCGTCGGCATGATGCTCGCTTTGTCCCTGGCGTAGACGATGAACAGCATGGCCGACCAACTTGTAGCCTGGATGAAGCGCAGCGAAATCCGGGGCTTTCGCCAGCGGAAGGTCGCACACGGACGTTCGATTGCAAAGGGCAAGGCGCGCAAGCGGGAGCGGCTGATCCCCGAATTGCGCTGCGCTACAAACTACGAGCTGAGCGGCGGGGCGACCTGGAAGCCGCCGGTCGCATTCGGCGTAATGCGGCCCGCGCGGACGGCGCGCGCCCAACGCGCCGTCGTGACGATCCCACCGAACGAGAAGAAGTGCAGCGTGACGTCGCCTAATTGGCCTCGCGCTTCGGCGAGCGCGCGCACGATCGTGTCGGGAGCCGACATGCCGAAGATCTGTCGGGCAAGGCCGGACTGGCGCGCGAGCCCCTGGGCCGACGCCCTGACCCCGCAGCGACGCGCATAGCGCAGCAGCGTGGCGATGTTGCTCGGCCCGGCAAGGCCGATCCTGACGGGATTGTCGATGCCGAAATCGCGCAGGCGCGCGATCCAGGCGATGATCGGCTCGGGCTCGAAGCAGAACTGGGTGACGATCTCGACGGCAAGCCCGATCTGGTCGGCGATCTCGATTTTTTCGGCGAGCGCGCGATCGAGCTCGTGCTGCGGAATCCGCGGATGGCCGGCCGGATAGCCGGCAATGTCGATCTTGCTGATGCCGTGGCGTTGCATCACGCCGCTGTCGATCGCTTCGACGGCGCTGCGGAACGGGCCGGCCGGCTGATCGCGGTCGCCGGCGATCACCAGGACGCGACGAACGCCGGCGTCACCCGCCATGGTGCCGAGGAACGCATCGAGGGCTTCCGTGCCGGCGAAGTTGCGGACCGCCACATGCGGTACCGGCGCAAAGCCCGCGCGATGCAGGCGCACGGCCGCGGCGATTTGCTCCGCCGGATCGCGCGTCGGCACGGCGCCGAGATAGACCTGCAGCGGCGGCGGAACGATCGTCTGGAGCAGGCTTACCTCGCTGTCATTCGGCAGCGTCGCTTCGAGCGACCAGCCGTCCGCCAGCGCGGCGATCCGCTGCGTGGCGTCCGGACACGACGCCTCGGAGCTCATGCGCGGCTTGAGAGCAGTGAGCGTCGCAGACATGCTTTCCTCGCCATGTGACGAACCTATTCGCGCCGCCGCGAGATCACGTAGGACTCGTCGTAGAACCAGAGACCACCGCGGTGCTGCAGGACATCGCGCGTCGCCTCGAGATAGCGGCCGTCGGCGACCACGTCGGCGAGCCGGTGATCCTCGATCTGGGCGACGTAGATCGCCGCGTTCCAGGCGGCGAACAGCGTCGACGTGCCGATCGACTCGGAAATCTCCGACGGCAGCGTGTGCATGTCGTAGCGAAACAGCGAGCGGTTATCCGCATAGGCGTTGAAGTTGAGGTCGCGGCCCGCCGCGCCGAGCTCCTGCTTCACGGCTTTCAGGATCTGATGGCGGTCGTGAACGAAGGGATTGTCGCCCGGCCATACCTTCTCGATGATGTCCATGCCGGGGTCGTTGCCGTGCGAATGGATGGCGATGAGCCGCCCACCCGGCCCGAGCGCCTTGGCGAGCGGGGCGACTACGCGCTTGGCCTTGAATTCGAGCGAGGCGCGCGCGCGGTAGGGCTGCGAGGCGATGACCAGGTCGTAATTGGCAACTGTCCCGCCGGGACGGGGGATGATCGGATCGAGCAGGAACTTGTGGTCCTCGCGATAGAGCACGAGCACCACCGGCCGCTCGTACACCGGGTTGCCGGTTTTGGCGCTGATGCCGGCGCGCCAGTTCTGCGCCAGGAACGGGACGAGATCGGTGATCTGCTGCTCGAAGCGATAGGCGGAATTGCCGGTGAGCGGCACCTCGTGCCAGACCATGCTCGAGGCCGCGCTGAGCGATTTGACCACCAGCCACGGGGCATCGGCGTAGGCGAGGTTGGTCAGCACCAGCACCGTCGCCGGATGCTCGTAGAAGCGGTCCGACATCTTCTGCAAACCGAGGCGGACGTCCTCGAGGCTGATCTCCTTGCCGACGACGTAGAATGGCATCGTCGGGAAGCGGTCGTGCATCGCCCGCAAGGCGCGCAGCAGCACCGTGCCGTCGCCGACGCCGGCATCGAACACGCGCACCGCCGGCGGGCGCGGATGGATATTGGCAAGCTCGAGCCCGACGCGGTTCGCCACCACCCATTTTTCGCTGCAGGTGTTGACGAACAGCAGGTATTTCTGCCGGTTGTCGAAGAAGCGGAAATTACGCTGCGGACTGTCGGTCCCCGGGCCAGTCGCCCGCAACGCCATCGGCGGCCTGGCAACGATGCTCGGTACGGCGCCGCGATCGCGTTCGATCACCGGAGCGCGCAGATTGGCATTGGGGCCGCGATTCTCCGCCATGAAGGCGCGGATGCGGTCGAGCGTGTCGGTGGTGATGCGGCCGCCGTTGCGCAGGCGGCTGGCGAGCTTGCCGTCGTTCACGGCGCGCCGGCCGAACGTTGATTCGGCGAGCCCCGTTTCGCGGCAGAAATCGGAGATTTCCCTCAAGATGGCGTCGTTCATGGCCGGGCGTTCCTCGTCCGGCCTTCTTCGCGGCTTGGCGCCGACCTTTTCAGCCGAACGGCCTCAAGCGAACCAACGCTCTATATTTCCGTCAACCACAAAACGTCCCATCGCGGCAATGGGCGTACATAGGGGCATCTGCCCGCCCGCCTGGTAACTCAATCCTCTCGCGATCAACCGAGTTCCGGCCATCTTTTCTGCAGATGTCGGCCGATTCCGCCCACTCTCTGGTGGGCAGCCTCCCTAGGGCGCCCAGCTTGAGTGGGCAGACCAGTGCGCCTCATAGGGCTTTGGCCGCAATCAACCGGTGAGGGCAGTTTAATCGGCTCTGCGGCGCTTCAGGCTCCGGATGGCACAGACCACAACGAAGCCGCTCAGGAGAGCCGCGAGCACGCCGGGGAACGAGCGTACCTGAGCGAAGGCAACGATGATGGCGGCGAGCACGACCGTCGCCACTGCCTGCGCCGAATAGGCCGGCGGGATGGGCCAGATGACGATCCTGCGCAGGAGTTTTCCCATCATGTCCCTTTCGTCGTCTTTCGCGGTGTTGGGACGACAAGCTACTATCAAAGAAGGTTTCGGTTCCAGCTGGACCCCAAGATGCCCCGTTTTGCCGCCAATCTGGCGTATCTGTTCACCGAACGGCCTTTCATCGAGCGCTTCGGTGCGGCCGCTGCTGCCGGGTTTACGGCGGTGGAGCTGCAATTTCCCTACGATCATGCGCCGAGCGCCGTAAAGGCGGAGATCGACCGTCACGGCCTGACGCAACTCGGGGTCAACACGCCGTTCGGCCGCGACGGCGAGTTCGGGCTTGCGGCGGTGCCCGGGCGCGAGCGGGACTTCGATCGCTTCTTTCGGCAGGCGCTCGACTACATCGTGGCGATCGACGGCCGGGCGATTCATTGCCTTGCCGGGAAGATCCCGCCGGAGCAGCGGCCGGCCGCCGAGCAGGTGTTCATCGCCAACCTGGGACGCGCCGCCGATCTTGCCGGCGAAAAAAACATCACGCTGCTGATCGAGCCCATCAATCCGCGCGACCGGCCGGACTATTTCCTTACCCGGGTCGAGCACGCGGCCGACATCATCGCCAAAGTCGGACGGCCGAACGTCAGGATCCAGTTCGACTTCTACCATGTGCAGATCGTCGGCGGCGATCTCATCCGCCGCTTCGAGAAGCACGTGCCGGTCATCGGCCATGTCCAGATTGCCGGAGTACCGTCGCGTCACGAGCCTAACGAGGGCGAGGTGAACTATCCGGCCATCTTCGCGGCCCTCGATCACCTCGGATATTCCGGCTGGATCGGTTGCGAGTACCGCCCGCGCGGCCGCACCGAGGAGGGTCTGGGCTGGGCACGACCCTATGGGGTGGTGGCGCACGCCGGTGTGGTCGCCGGCACGCCTTGACCTGCGTTGACCAAACTTTAACCAATCAAATTAAGGGCGCCGACACCAATCCACCTTACCATGAAGGCAGCGGATTCTGCATGCGCACGCGCCGCCTCCTCCGGAAGGGAGGACCCGATGCTGAGCAGACGGTACCGACACCGTTCATGGGCCTACGAATACCGGCATCAAAACGACCGCCCGTCGATGTTCCGCATGCTGGCGATGCGCTGGCGGCCGGTGGTGGCCGAGTTGCGGAAGCCTGAAACGGTCGACGACAGCACAAGTCACGAGACGGAGCGCAAGACGCTCCCGGTCTATTGGAGCCCCTGGCTGCTGATCAAGTAAGTCGGAGCGCCCGCTCGGCGCGATCCCGGGTCTGCGGCGCACCACTATGCTTCGCTTCGTGCTGCACCGCCCGTCGCGGCTGTGGCCGCTCGCCCGGGATGACAGCTGCGCTGTCAGCTCTGCATGCCCCATTTGCGTACCGTCGCGTTTTCCAGCGCGCGGAAGATCACGCTCTCGACGAAGAGGCCGATCAGGATGACGGTGAGCAATCCGGCGAATACCGAGGCGGTTTCAAGCTGATTGCGGTTCTCGAAGATGAACCAGCCGAGCCCACCCGACCGCGAGCTCGCGCCGAACACGAGCTCGGCCGCAATCAAGGTGCGCCAGGCAAAGGCCCAGCCGATCTTCAGCCCGGTGAGAATCGACGGGAACGCCGCCGGCACCAGCAGCAGCGCCACATAGGAGAGGCCGCGCAGGCCGCAATTCTGTCCCGCCATGCGCAGCGTCTGGCTCACCGACATGAAGCCCGAATGGGTATTGAGCGCGACCGCCCACAGGACCGAGTGAATGATGACGAAGATCAGGCTTTTCGCGCCGAGACCGAACCACAATAGCGCGAGCGGCAGCAGCGCGATGGCCGGCAGCGGGTTGAACATGGCGGTGAGCGTCGACAACAGGTCGGTGCCGATGCGGGTCGAGACCGCGACGGTGGTGATCACGGCCGCAAGCGCGAGGCCGAGCGCGTAACCGGCGCCCAACACCTGCATCGACGTCAAGGTACGGTCGATGAGCGGGCCGCGCACCAGCGCGTCCCAAAATGCCTCCAGGGTCTCGCTGAGGCTCGGGAACAGCAGCGGATTGGCGGTGAACCGCGCGTAGGCTTCCCAGGCCACCGCGAGCACCAGCAGAACCATCAGGCGGCGCACCGCCGTAATGTTGGTGATCCGCTCGATCGGCGTGAGCGGGCGGGCGACGTCGCCGACCGCGCCCATGGTCTCAAGCGCGATGACGCGTTCCGGGCGAAGCGGGGGGAGGACGCGTTCAGCTCTGTCGTTCATGCTGGACCTCCGGCGCGAGCGCGGTCTCTATCTTGTCGGTGAACAGCAGCTCGTGGATGCGCCGTTGCAGCGCATCGAAAGCGGGCGTGCCCATGTCGCCAAAGCCGATGTGGCCGGCATCGAGCTCGGCCTTCACGCGGCCTGGATGCGGGGAGAGCACGAGGATGCGGTTGCCGATCAGCAACGCTTCCTCGATCGAGTGGGTGACGAAGATCACCGTGAAGCGGACGTCCTCCCACAGCGCCACCAGTTCCTCCTGCATCTTGCGGCGGGTGAGCGCGTCGAGCGCGGCGAACGGCTCGTCCATCAGCAACACCGCCGGCTCCATGGCGAGCGCGCGGGCGATGGCGACGCGCTGCTTCATGCCGCCCGACAGCATGTGGGGGTGGACGTCTTCGAAGCGGGTGAGGTTGACCTTGGCGAGCAGGGCGCGGGCGTGATCCTGCGCGGCGCGGCGCGGCATGCGGCGGTTGACCAGGAGCGGAAACAGCACGTTGCCAAGCACGGTGCGCCACGGCAGGAGCTGATCGAATTCCTGGAACACCATCATGCGGTCCGGCCCCGGCCGATCGATCGTGCGTCCCGCCAGCTTGATCGTGCCGGCGACCGGCGCCATGAAGCCGGCGATCGCCTTGAGGATGGTGGTCTTGCCGCAGCCCGATGGGCCGAGCAGCACGTAGCGATCGGCGGCGTACACCTCGAATCCGACCTTCCAGGTGGCGGTGACGAGGTGATCGGCGGTCTTGTATTGCAGCGTGACGTCGTCGACCACGACCAGCGGAGCCGCGGTATTGGCCTGCGCCGTCCCGGCGGCGCCGGTCCGACCGGTCGCGTTCATCCGTTCCCCTCTTGGTTTTGCCCAAGGTTTGGCACCACCGGGTCTCTCCCAACCCCGGCTGCCTGTTGAGCAGCGTACACGTTGGTGTATCGTCCTAGGAAGGGCTAGTGCCGCCGATTTGAAGTTCCTGCAGAGCCTGCCGCAAGCTCGTATAGAACTTCAAATCGAAAAGCGGCACTAGAAAACATATACTTGCGAGTGCCCCTTTGCTTCCGAAGTTCGTGCCAGAGGGTGCGGCGATGTATCACGAACTTCGGAAGCGGGGCAGTCGCGCGTAGAAAAGGCCGCCTGCGTCGCCGACGCACGCACGGCCGGGGAGGATCGCATGATTCGCAGTTTTGCCGTGGTAGCGGCGCTTCTCGGCGCGCTCGCCGTTCCGCACGCTGCCTGGGCCGAGGCGACGGTGCTGCGCGTCGCCAAGCAGTTCGGCGTCGCCTACATGCAGTTCATGGTCATGGAAGACCAGAAGATGATCGAGAAGCAGGCGAAGGCCGCCGGTCTCGGCGACGTCGCGGTGGAGTTCAACCAGTTCCGCTCGAGCGACGTGATGAATGATGCGCTGCTCTCCGGCAGCGTCGACTTCGTCAGCCTCGGCATTCCCGGCATCATCACCATCTGGTCGAAGACCAAGGGAACGGCGAGCGAGGTCAGGGCGTCGACCGGCCTCAACGTCTCGCCGCTGATGCTCATGGTGCGCGATCCCGCCATCAAGTCGATCCGCGATTTCAAGGACAATCACAAGATCGCCATGCCGGCCGTGAAAGTCTCGATGCAGGCGATCATGCTGCAGATGGCGGCGGCGAAGGAGTTCGGCGCGGCCAAGTTCGATGCGCTCGACCATCTCACCGTATCGATGGCCCACCCGGACGCGACCGCCGCCATGCTCGGCGGTCCGAGCGAGATCGTCGCCAATTTCTCGTCGGCGCCGTTCCAGTACCGCCAGATGAAGCAGCCGAACATCCGGCGTATCCTCACCAGCACCGATCTGTTCGACGAGCCGCTGTCGTTCAACGTGATCGCGACCACCGCCAAGTTCCGTCGCGACAACCCGAAGCTCCATGCCGCCTTCCTGGCCGCGCTCAAGGAGGCGACCGACTTCATCAACGCCGACAAGAAGCGCGCCGCCGAGATCTATCTGAAGATCACCAAGGAGAAGACGCCGGTCGAGGAAATCATGGAGGTGCTGGCCGATCCGGCAATTCAGTACACGACGAAGGTCGGCGGGATTCAGGCGTTCGTCGGCTTCATGGCCAAGGTGGGAACGCTCAAGAACCCGCCGGCCGACTGGCGCGAGATGTTCTTCCCCGAAGCGCTCGGCACCGGCGGGTGATGCGCTACGGCCGTTCCACTTTGCACGGTTCGGCCGTTGGTTATAACGTATCGGTTATGACCGAATCCGAGCGAGCCATGGAAGAGGCGCCCGAGCCGGGGCGCCCGTCCGGCCCGCGGCTCAAGGAGGCCCTGCGGCAAGCGCGCATCGATCTGGCCGAGCGCACCGGGGTCATCGTCGACCTGCGCAATGCCGAGATCGCCCGGCTCGAATTGCTCAACGAGGCGCTCGACCGCGTCTTCGCCGACATTCCAGCCGAAGTCGAGCTGTTCGATCGCGGCATCGTCCCCGGCGACCCGCCGCGGCTGTGGATCGACATGATCGCTCACGTGGCGATGGGGCGCGACAAGCGCATCTACCGTTTCCTGCAGGACACGCGCTACGGCCGCCGTGTGCTCGCCGAGTCCGGCGACGTGCCGGAGATGGTCGTCGCGGTGACGAAATACGTGGCGCGGCGGCTGGTCGAGCGCGAACGCCTGCTGGAGGGCGACTCGGCGCTGATCGCTCAGGACGAATTGCTGCGGCTCGCGCGGCGCCGCCGCCGTCGCTGGCGCCTCTTTGTGGCGTTCATCGTCGGCCTGCTGATCGGGGCGACGAGCCTGTTCACGCTCGCTTGGTTCATGGCGCGCCATCTCGGCCGCTAGCCCGATTGCATCGATAGCTCGTCGAGTTGAGGATTGCGTTTGCGGTGACGTGCAGCAAACTCCCATCCCTCCCCGGAAAGGGGAGGGTGGCCTCCGCCGACCTTGAGCCGGCGGAGGCCGGGTGGGGTGGCGCACGTCCATGCATCACCCCCCACCCGCCTCGCTTCGTTCGGCACCCTCCCCCTTCGGGGGAGGGATGGAGTTTGTTGGCTGCCCGAGCAAATTCCTGCGGTCCAGCTCGACGATGTCGGTGCTGCCGTCGCGGAGTCCGCGCGAGACCATCTCGCAATGCCAGGAGCCGGCGCCCCCCTCGATGCGATAGAGATTGTAGGCGGCCGGATCGTCCTCACGGCCCGCGCGTGGCGCCGAGCCCGACGGGACGCCGACCACCGGAATGCGTCCTTGGCGGCCTTGGAGCCAGTTGAGCGCATGGCGATGGTCGTGGCCGTGCAGCACGAGCTCGGCGCCGTGCTCGGCGAGCACGTCGAGAAGCGGCTTGGCATCGGTGAGCCGCTTGTGGCGGGGACGTAGGCCGAGCGGCGGATGGTGGATGAGAACCACGCGGAAGGCGTCTGAGAGCCCAGGAAGGAGGGCCGCTAGGTGGGCGATCTGCTCGGCTCCGAGCGTTCCGCTCGCCAGGAACGGGCTCGTTGGCAGCGCGCTCGAGAGGCCGATCAGTACGACGGGCCCACGCCGGCGCACGAAGGGGAAGCTGCACGCCGTTGGCTGCATCTCGGCGTCGTCGCCGCGCATGCAGGCGCCCCAGCTGCGCCCGGCATGTTGCGCCGTGGCGCGCACATAGACGTCGTGATTGCCGGGCACGAAGGTGACGCGATCGGGCGTGCCGAGGCGATCGAGCCACGCCCGCGCCGCGCCGAATTCTTGTGCGAGCGCGATGTTGATCAAGTCGCCGGTGACGGCGATGTGGTCCGGCTTTGCCGCCATCATGTCGGCCACCATCGCCTCATACGTCTCAGTGCGGTGGCACGCGTGCCGCCGCAGGTGCCAGTTGAGGAAGCCGAGGATGCGTTTGCTGAAGAGCTCGGCCGGGCGCGGGACCGGCAACGGGCCGAGATGCAGATCGGAGAGATGGGCCAGCACGAACATGGGATTGGCGAATGGCGAGGAGCGAATGGCGAATAGGACAGGAGAGTAATCTATCTTTCTATTCGCCACTCGCCATTCGCCATTCGCCGCTATGAATTGCCGATGAGAATTCCAGCGACGAACACGAGCGCGCCGCCGACCATGACCTGGAAGGCGGCGTTGAGGAACGGCGTGTCCATGTAGCGATAGCGGATCCACGAGATCACGGCGAGCTCGAGGATGACGATCACGATCGCGGCGGCCGTGGCGGTCCAGAAATTCGGGATGAGATAGGGAAGCGTGTGGCCGATGCCGCCGACCGTCGTCATCAGGCCGCAAACGCCGCCGCGCAGCCACGGCGTGCCGCGGCCGGTCAGCGAGCCGTCATCCGACAAGGCTTCGGCAAAGCCCATGGAAATGCCGGCGCCGACCGAGGCCGCCAAGCCGACCAGGAACGTCTCCCAGGTGTGGTGAGTGGCGAAGGCGGCGGCGAACAGCGGCGCCAGCGTCGACACCGAGCCGTCCATCAGTCCCGCCAGACCGGGCTGGACGTATTGCAGCACGAACATGCGCCGCGCCGTCTCGTCCTCCTGGGCGCGCGCGCTCGGCGTCAGGATCGTTTGCTCGAGCCGATGCGCCAAGCCTTCGTGCTTGACCTCGGCCTCCGCGAGTTCGACCACCAACTGCCGTACCGAGGCGTCGCGCGTCGTCTCGGCCGCGCGGCGATAGAAACGCGCCGCCTCGTATTCCATGTCCTCGGCGTATTTGCGCACCTCCTCGAGCTTGAGCGGATGCATCAGCCACAGCGGCTTCTTGCTGATAAAGCCTTTGACGTCCTGGCGCCGGATCAGGGGCAGGTAGTCGCCGAACTTGCTGCGATAGAGATCGAACAGCATGCTGCGATGGCGGACCTCCTCTTCGGCCATCTCGTCGAACACCTTGGCGGACGCCGGGAACTGCTCACGCAGGCCTTCGGCAAAGCCGCGATAGATGCGGCTGTCCTCCTCCTCATTGGTAATGGCGAGAGCGAGGACTTCCTGCTCGCTCAAGTCGGCGAAACGTTTCACATCCGGCTCCTGTTTTTAATTATTCTAATCAAAAGGAGCAGATGGTCGAGAGGCATGCGGGTCGTTCCCGCGTAAGCGGGAACCCATAACCTCCGACATGCGATACTTTCTCCGACCGTGGTCATGGGTCCTCGCCTTCGCGAGGACGACCGAGTGCGATCAACTGAATCAAATCACCGGAGCGGAGACCGCGTGATGCCGATGAAGGAACTGCGCGACGCGTTCGAGCCGGCTATCCGCCGCTTCCTCCATGTGTACTGGCGGTTCGCGCGCGGCTTGACGTTGGGCGTGCGCGGCATCGTGGTCGACGGCCAAGGCCGCGTGTTTCTCGTCCGCCACAGCTACGTCGCCGGCTGGCATTTGCCCGGCGGCGGGGTCGAGGCTGGCGAGACGCTCATGACGGCGCTCGCCCGCGAACTCGCCGAGGAAGGGAATATCATGCTGGCGGAGACTCCGCCCCTGCACGGCGTCTTCTTCAACTCCCGCGTCTCCCGCCGTGACCATGTGGCGGTGTTCATCGTGCGGGCATTTCACCAGGACGGGCCGCCGCAAGCCACCCACGAGATCGTCGAGCACGGGTTCTTTCATCCCAATCGGCTGCCAGACGAGACGACACCGGGCACGCGCCGCCGCATCGCCGAAGTGTTTCACGGCGCGCCCGTGGCGGAGCGATGGTGAGGCGACCGGTCGCCTGCGATAACTTCCGACCCGCGATGATCCATGCTCCGCTCGATCAGGACGCGCGCGACCTCGTCGGCATAAACTGTCGTGCCGTAGTCGGTGGGATGGAAATCGCCGGCAAAGAACCAGCGATAGAGCTCGGGGCGCCGCTCTTCGGAAAGCGCCCAGATCTGCCGCGGGTTTAATCCGGCGAGATCGGCGCGATCTTTCGGCCGCTTGCCTGCGAGCAACGCCTCCATGCGCGGCTGCATGGCGATGACGGAGAGTTCCGGAACGGCTCGCGCGAACTGCTGCGCGAGCCCCTCCCACTCGGGAATCGTCCAACCGGCAAGTTCCTGGAACATGGGGACGTGTAGGAACAGGATGCCGGGCGATGCGGCGAGCATCTCCTTCGCCGCCGCCGCGCTCGCCTGGATGGCCTCGGTGCGGCTAGCGAACTTGAAAGCGGGGTCGTGGGCAAGGTGCAGGCGGTGGTCGAGCGGCAGCTGCGTCTGCATGCCGAAATAGTATCCGGCGGTGGCGGCGAACAGCTCCGGATAGACGCGCAGCCAATCGATCTGGCGCAGAAAGTTTTCTTCGACATAGGCGCGAATATTGACGTTCCGGTCGGCGAGGCCGGTGGGCCGGTTGAGATATCGCAGGCGACGAAGGATATCATCGGCGATGAAATTGACGATGATCAGGTCCGGCTGGAACTCCATAACGTGATGGCGCACCATGGCGCCGAACTGGACCATTCCCATGCCATCGACGCCGAAATTGATGACGCGCGTGATGCGGCCGTCGACCGCCGCGCGCCATTGTGGGGCGGCGTTGAGCTGCTCTTCGACCAGCTCGGTCCAGCGCACGTTGTTGGTGATGTTGGCGGTGAACGAATCGCCAATGACGGCGATCCGATATTCGCCCGGCGGCTTGCGTTGCGGGTAGTCGAATCGCGAGACATGTCCGTGGCTGTTGGTGCGCCAGTGGCTGTACCATGGGGGGCCGCGCCGGCCCTCGAAGTTCGGCGTATAGCGGTAGCCGGTATGGGCATCATACATGAACTGGTCCTGCGCGGCAGGACCGGTCGATGGCTGTGCTGCCACTTCCGCGGACAGCCGATCGGAAAGCGTCCGATATTGATAGGCGCGATACCCGATTTCCATGATGACGTAGGTTAAGACCGTGCTCGCGCAGACGAGCAGCGCTTCGCGCCAGTGATCGGTGAGCCATTTGCCGACCGCCGTCAGCGGACCGAACCCGAACACCCGGGCCGCGAAGCGGCGGAGCGCGGATCCGATCGTCTTCATCAGTGTCCCTCGAAGCCGATCAGGGTGCGCACCGGGACGTCGAGCTTGCGCAGCTTGTCGGCGCCGCCGAGTTCGGGCAGGTCGATGATGAAGCAGGCGGCGAGCACTTCCGCCCCCATCTGGCGCAACAGCTTGACGGCGCCTTCCGCCGTGCCGCCGGTGGCGATGAGATCGTCGACCAGGATCACGCGGTCGCCCTTCACCACTGCGTCCTCGTGCATCTCCATCTCATCGAGCCCGTATTCCAGCGAGTAGGCGATGCTTACCCGCTTGTGCGGCAGCTTGCCTTTCTTGCGGATCGGGATGAAGCCGGCGGAAACCTGGTGCGCCACCGCACCGCCGAGAATGAAGCCGCGCGCCTCGATGCCGGCGACCTTGTCGATCTTCATCCCGGCCCACGGCTGCACCAGTTCGTCGACAGCGCGGCGGAACGCGCGCGCATTGCCGAGCAGCGTGGTGATGTCGCGAAACATGATGCCCGGCTTGGGATAATCCGGGATGGTGCGGATCGAGGCTTGCAGGTCGAATTCAAGGGCGGGAGATGTCATGGCTTTCTCACGTCGAGCGACTTAAGCGGATTGTATTGCAAACAAGCGTACTCTGGCCAACGATTGCGTCGGCTGCAACCGGGGAGACCACATCATGACGACCGAGCCGATCCTTGCTCCGTCGCAGCGCATCGTCATCAGCGACATCGACATCCCGTTCTGGCGACTCGTCGCCATCCTGATCAAATGGGCGCTCGCTGCGATCCCGGCCGCCATCGTGGTGACGCTCATCATGATGGTCGCCATGGGCATGCTCGGCATGCTGTTCGGCATGAGCTGGCTGATGATGTTCCGCCCGACGTGACGGGTTGCGATATAGCTAGCTCTTGAGCACGCGGCCGGCGACCGCATCGAGCTTTCGCAGCAGCGCCGGGTCGCGCGCCTCCGGCGCCGTGATGATGGCGGTGTCGAGCGCGCGGTCGGAGCCGATCGGGCAGGGCTCGTGCTCGCGAGGGAAATCGCGTGCCAGGCGCGCTACCAGCCGCTTCGCCTTCTCGGCGTTGGCCATCAGCACCTTGATGATGTCCTGCACCGTGACGGCATCGTGGTCGGGATGCCAGCAATCGAAGTCGGTGACCATCGCGATGGTGGCGTAGCAGATCTCCGCCTCGCGGGCGAGCTTCGCCTCCGGCATGTTGGTCATGCCGATGACCGAATAGCCGAGCCCCTTGTAGGTGAGGCTCTCGGACAGCGTGGAGAACTGCGGCCCCTCCATGCAGATATACGTGCCGTCGCGCACGATCTCGAGTCCTTCCGCCATCGCGGCCTGAGCGATGTGGATGCGCAAGCGCGGCGACACCGGATGCGCCATGGACACGTGCGCCACGCAGCCCTTGCCGAAGAACGAGCTCTCGCGCTTGTGCGTGCGGTCGACGAACTGGTCGATGAGCACGAATGTGCCGGGCGGCAACTCCTCCTTGAACGAGCCGCAGGCGGAGAGCGAGACGAGATCGGTGACTCCGGCGCGCTTGAGCACGTCGATATTGGCGCGGTAGTTGATGTCGGACGGAGAAAGGCGATGGCCCGTATCGTGGCGCGTGAGGAAGACGACCGGGAGGCCGGCGATCTCGCCGATCCGCAGCGCCGCCGACGGCTCACCCCACGGGCTTTCGATCCGCTGCTCGCGCACGTTCTCAAGTCCCGGCAGATCGTAGATGCCGGACCCGCCGATGATGCCGAGTACTGTCTTGGTCATGGAAACTGGCGGATAGCGAATGGCGAGTGGCGAATAGCGGGGCGTGGCGAATGGTGAGTGGCGAATGGCGAATGGCGGTATGGCAACTCTTTAACTATTCGCCATTCGCCTATCACGGCTTTCCTTCCACCGGCACCTGGCCGCGCGCAGCCTCGGTCGGCGCCTCGACCTCGTGCCACACCTTCTTCTTGGTGAAGTACATGAGCAAGGCGAAGACGAAGAGGAACGCCATGACCTGGAAGCCGATGCGCTTGCGCGCTTCGAGGTGCGGCTCGGCCGTCCACATCAGGAACGCGGCGACGTCTTTGGCATATTGCGCCACGGTCTGCGGCGAGCCATCGGTATATTCGACGCGGCCGTCGGTGAGCGGCGGCGGCATCGCGATGGTATGGCCCGGGAAGTACTTGTTGTAATAGGCGCCCGCCGGCACGGTAACGCCGGGCGGCGGCTTCTCCTCGTAGCCCTGCAGCAGCGCCGTGATGTAGTCGACGCCGTGCTCCTGATACATGCCGCCCGGCACCGGCAGGGCGTCGATGATGAACCAGGGGAAACCGCGCTCGTAGGTGCGCGCCTTGGCGATCACCGATTGATCGACCGGATACCCGCCGTAGCGGGCGCGCGCCGCCTGCTCGTTGGGAAAGGGCGCCGGGAAGCGATCGGCCAGCCGCCCCGGACGCTCGAACATCTCGCCCTGGTCGTTGGGGCCGTCCGGGATCTTGTATTCCGCCGCGATGGCGGCGGCCTGCGCGGGAGCGAGCTCCGGGCCGCCGGGCTCGGCCAGGTTGCGAAACGCCACCATGCTGAGGCCGTGACAGGTGTTGCAGACCTCGCGGTAGACCTTGAGACCGCGCTGCAGCTGGCCGCGATCGTAATGCCCGAACGGGCCGGCGAACGACCATTTCTGCCGCTGCGGCAGCGGCTGCTCTTCTGCAGCGGCGGCCGGGCTGATGCCGGCCGCGGCCACGAGTACGACGGCGAGCACGAGCGCCGCGACCCCCGCTTTGGCGTTGCGCAATACCGTTTCCGAGATCGACTTCGGCACCGGCTTCGGCGTCTCGACGATGCCGAGCACCGGCAGGATGATCAGGAAGTGAATGAAGTAATAGGCGGTGAGAAGGCGCGCGGCCCAGACGTAGCCGCCTTCGGGCGGCTTGGAGCCGAGATAGCCGAGCCCGATGAAGGCGACGACCAGGATCCAGAAGAACTGCCGATAGAGCGGCCGGTAGGTCGCCGAGCGCACGCGCGAGGTGTCGAGCCAGGGCACGAACGCCAGGATCACGATCGAGGCCAGGAGCGCGATGACGCCGATCAGCTTGTTCGGGATCGCGCGCAGGATCGCGTAGAACGGCAGGTAGTACCATTCGGGGACGATATGCATCGGCGTGACCGACGGATTGGCCGGAATGTAGTTGTCGGAATGGCCGAGATAGTTCGGCACGTAGAACACGAACCAGGCAAACAGGATCAAGAACACCACCATCAGGAAGCCGTCCTTGATGGTGGCGTAAGGCGTGAACGCGACGGTATCCTTCTCGGATTTCGGCTCGACGCCGGTGGGATTGTTCTGACCGACCACGTGCAGCGCCCAGATGTGCAGCACGACGACGCCGGCGATGACGAACGGCAACAGGTAGTGCAGGGAGTAGAAGCGGTTGAGGGTCGGATTGCCGACCGCGTAGCCGCCCCACAGCCACGTCACGACGGATTCGCCGATGCCGGGGATCGCCGAGAACAGGTTGGTGATGACGGTGGCGGCCCAGAAGCTCATCTGACCCCAGGGCAGGACGTAGCCCATGAAGCCGGTGGCGATCATCAACAGGAACAGGATGACGCCGAGGATCCACAACACCTCGCGTGGCTCCTTGTAGGAGCCGTAATAGAGCCCGCGCGCCATGTGGATATAGACCGCCAGGAAGAACATCGAGGCGCCGTTCGAGTGCATGTAGCGCAACAGCCAGCCGTAATTGACATCGCGCATGATGGTTTCGACGGAATTGAACGCGTGGTCGACATGCGGGGTGAAGTGCATGGCGAGCACGATGCCGGTGACGATCTGCACGGCGAACATCAAGGTCAGGATGCCGCCGAACGTCCACCAGTAGTTCAGGTTGCGCGGTACCGGATAAGCCACGAACGAGGAATGGATCAGACCCGCGATCGGCAGGCGGCGCTCCATCCATTTCATGAAGGCGTTCCGCGGCTGGTAGGTCGAGTGTCCGCTCATGGGGAAACCTTAAAAGGGTGTCGTTCGCGGCGGGTCAGCCGATGCGGATCTTGGTGTCGGTGAGGAATTCGTAAGGCGGCACCGCGAGGTTGGCTGGCGCCGGACCGCGGCGGATGCGGCCCGAGCTGTCGTATTGCGAGCCGTGGCACGGACAGAAGTAGCCGTCAAAATCGCCCTGATGGGCGAGCGGGATGCAGCCGAGATGGGTGCAGATGCCGATCAGCACCTGCCACTGGTCCTTGCCGGGCTTCACGCGCGCGCTGTCGGGCTGCGGATCGGGCAGACTCGCCAGATTGACGGTCTGGGCTTCTTCAATCTCTTTCTTGGT
>JBJMSU010000026.1:0-17072 GCA_045801465.1 Xanthobacteraceae bacterium
CGGATGTACCGATACGGACCTCACTCATGCCGTTAAGCACCAGCCTCGATTGGCGGCTGCGCCAATTGGCGGAGCCGCCACCCGCCATGCTAAAACCTTGAGCCAAGTGCCGCGCTTCCGAAGTTGGTGACACATCGCAGCGCCTTCTCACACGAACTTCGGACGCAAGGGGCACTAGTTTGTGATTCCAGTGCCGCTTTCGATTTGAAGTTCCTAAACGAGCTTGCGGCACTGCAGGAACTTCAAATCGGCGGCGTAGCCCGCCCTGGAGATTGGGCCATGAGCCTCGCCAAGGTCGCGACCGTCAACGCCGGCAGGACCGATTCCGATCCCGACCTGACCGCGCGGATGATCGAAATGGGCCGGCGGGCGCGTACCGCCGCGCGGGTTCTGGCGCTTGCCCCCGCGGCCCAGAAGGACAAGGCGCTTGCCGCCATGGTCCAGGCGCTGCGCGATCACACGCCGGAGATCATCGCCGCCAGCGCCGAAGACGTCGCCGAGGCCAAGGCCGCCGGCGCGACGGCGGCGTTCATCGACCGCCTCGCCCTCGACGAAGCGCGCAGCGCCGCCATGGCCGACGGGATCGAGGTCGTACGGGGTGTCCCCGACCCGGTCGGTACCGTCATGGAGGCGTGGACGCGACCGAACGGCATGCAAATCGAGCGCGTGCGCGTGCCGCTCGGCGTTGTCGGCGTGATCTATGAGAGCCGCCCCAACGTGACGGCGGATGCCGGTGCCCTCTGCCTCAAAGCCGGCGACGCCGTGATCCTGCGCGGGGGGTCGGAAGGCCTGCGTTCGGCGCGCGCCATCCACGCCGCCTTGGTCGCCGGCCTGCGCGCCGCGGAGCTGCCCGAGGATGCTATCCAGCTCGTGCCGACACGCGACCGCGCCGCCGTCGGGCTGATGCTGTCGGGGCTCAAGCACTCGATCGACGTGATCGTTCCGCGCGGCGGCAAGAGTCTGGTGGCGCGCGTCCAGGACGAGGCGCGGGTCCCGGTCTTCGCCCACCTCGAAGGCGTGTGCCATGTCTATGTCGACAAGGCCGCCAACCTCGACATGGCGAAAAAGATCGTGCTCAACGCCAAGATGCGGCGCACCGGCGTCTGCGGGGCGGCCGAAACCCTGCTGGTGGACCGGGCCGCCGCCACGACGCATCTCAAGCCGCTGGTGACCATGCTGCTCGACGCCGGCTGTGAGGTGCGCGGCGACGTCGTGACGCAAGCCGTCGATTCGCGCGTGAAGGCCGCCAGCGAGGAAGACTGGTCTACCGAATATCTCGACGCCATCATCTCGGTGCGCCTGGTCGACGGCGTCGATGCGGCAATCACGCATATCGACCTATACGGTTCCAATCACACCGATGCGATCGTGACCGACGATCTGGCGACGGCGGATAAATTTCTTGCCCATGTCGACTCCGCCATCGTTCTGCACAACGCCTCGACCCAGTTCGCCGACGGCGGAGAGTTCGGTTTCGGCGCGGAGATCGGGATCGCCACCGGCCGGTTTCACGCGCGCGGGCCGGTGGGCGTCGAGCAACTCTGCACCTTCAAATACCGCGTGCGCGGGTCCGGGCAGACCCGGCCGTGAGTTCCGGGACGCGCTGCCATCACCCTGTCGCCGTTGGCGAGACGACAACCGGTCCAAGCCCGGCGCCGATCGTCCGGATGAGGCCTTCTTGAGCTCGTTGCGGCAAAAGAAAGCCCGCCCCTCGGCCGGCTCGCGCCCACGCCCCGCGCTGCCCGCTCCGTCCCGGGCAGCGGACAAATGCCAGTCGGCAGGCCGCGCCGTGCTGCCGCCGCATGCTCCCGGCATGCGCATCGGCCTGTTCGGCGGCACATTCGATCCGCCGCATGAGGCGCATCTCGCGGCAAGCCTGCTGGCGCTCAAGCGGCTCAACCTTGATCGGGTCTGGTGGCTGGTGACGCCCGGAAATCCGCTCAAGAACACGCGCGGCCTTAAACCGATCGAGACGCGCATCGCCGCTGCCCGGGCGCTCACGAGCGATCCCCGTATCGAGGTCACCGGTCTCGAAGCCGTCATCAATACGCGCTACACCTATGACACGATCAACTTCCTGATTCGCCGCTCCCGGGGGGTGCGGTTCGTGTGGATCATGGGTGCCGATAACCTGCGAAGCTTCGCCCGCTGGCAGAACTGGCGGCGCATCGCGGCGCTGCTTCCTATCGTAATCGTCGACCGCGTCGGCCCCAGCCTCTACGCCACCGGCTCGGTGGCCGCGCATGCGCTCGCCCGGTTCCGCATCCCGGACTGGGCGGCCACCACCCTGGCCGGCCGTAAGCCGCCGGCCTGGGTCTATCTGCATGGGCTCAAGTCGCCGCTGTCGTCGACGGCGCTGCGCGCCTTGCGATCGGGAACGTGAGGAGGTTGAAACCGTTACCCCCGCGTGACTATGTTAGTGTGCCCGGGCAGCGAATCGCCGGGGCTTAAGTCGCAACGAAAGGAAAAGGACCCCTGTCCCCAACTGCTCTCTCTCGGGCCTTGCATCCTGTGCCCGAACCGATCTCTCCGGTGCGACCTGACGCCGAGGAGATTTTGCGGCTGGTCCTCGCTCGGCTTGCCGACATGAAAGCCGAGGACACCGTAACCATCGATCTTTCCGGCAAAACGACCATCGGCGACTACATGGTGGTGACCTCCGGCAGGTCCAACCGCCACGTCGGAGCCGTGGCCGATCACCTGCTGGAAGATCTCGCCAGAGCCGGCGTGCCGGACGCCCGGGTGGAAGGCCTGCCGCACTGCGACTGGGTGTTGATCGACGCTGGTGACGTGATCGTCCACGTCTTCCGGCCCGAGGTGCGGGCCTTTTACAATCTCGAGAAGATGTGGACGGCGAGCCGCGCGGACGAGCGGCGGCCGAGCTGAAATCCCGGCGCGGCCATGCGCCTCATCGTTGCCGCCGTCGGCCGCCTCAAAGCCGGACCGGAGCGCGATCTCGCGGCGCGCTATAGCGAGCGGATCGCCAAGGCCGGGCGTGCGGTCGGACTGACCGAAATCGAGGTCATCGAAGTCGCCGAGAGCCGCGCCCGCGAGGCGGAGCGCCGCCGGACGGAAGAATCGATCGCGCTCGCCCAATTGCTTCCCGCCGGAGCGGCGAAAATCCTGCTCGACGAGCGGGGCGAAGATCTGAGTTCCTTGGCTTTCACCGGCCGCCTGCAAGGCTGGCGCGACCAGGGCCGCCCGGCAGCTTTTTTCTTCGTCGGCGGTCCCGATGGCGTTGCCGACAACCTGCGCGAGGATCCCGATCTGTGCCTCGCGTTCGGCGCCGCGACCTGGCCGCACCAGATGGTGCGCATCATGTTGCTGGAACAGGTCTACCGCGCCGTCACCTTGCTGGCCGGTCACCCTTATCACCGTGGGTAATCGCCAGAGCCTCCCCCGACTTCCGCGGTTCGGCCGCAATTTCACGCAGAATTGAATAGTGCCGCCGCCTTGAGGTTCCTCCAGCGCGTGCCGGAAGCTCGTTTAGGCACTTCAGACCGAAAAACGCCACTACGTCATAGATTTGCTCGTTGCCTTCGGCTTCTGAAGTTCGTGTCAGAGGGTGCTGCGATGTGTCACGAACTTCGGAAGCGGGGCACGAGAGGTTCGCACTGTCCCGCATCGCCCAGGCCGAGGCGGTCCACCGTTGCGCCGCAATCCGATGGTTAATGGTTCGTCAAGGAAAGTGGGGCGTTATCGGGGGCCCATGGACATTCCTCTGCATCGGCGTCGGCTGGGCCCGGTTCTCGCCCGGAGCGCGATGGCTGCTGCGCTGCTGGCCTGCGGTCTGGTGCCTCTGGTACGGGCCGAGCAGGCCGACAAGCCGGCGACCGCGCCTATCGTCCGGGAGACGACCGATCAGCAGCATGAGAAGGCGCGGCGCGAGCGCGACCTCGATGCCCTGCGCGAGGAACAGCGCAAGGCGGCGGAGGCGGAAGCAAAGCTGCGCGCCGAAATCGAATCGATCAGCGACGATCGCACCAAGCTCAACACGGCGCTGATCGAGACCGCGGCCCGTATCCGCAGCCTCGAGAATCGGATCGCGGCCAGCGAAGGGCGCGTGAAGGCGCTGGATGACAATGACCGCGCGATCCGCCGGTCATTCGATGGGCGTCGGGCAATCATCGCCGAGATTCTCGCCGCACTCCAACGCATCGGCCGGCGACCGCCGCCGGCGCTCATGGTGCGCCCCGAGGATGCGCTCCAGTCGGTGCGCACCGCCATGATGCTGGGCGCTGTTCTGCCGGAGATGCGCACCGAGGCAGAGGCGCTCGCGGCAGACCTTACCGAACTCGTGCGCCTGCGCAGTGAGGTCGCCGCCGAAATCGAGACATCGGCCCGCGATCTTGCCGCGCTGTCGCACGACAGTCAGCGCATGACATTGCTCATCGAGGAGCGGCAAAAAAAGCAGGCCGATACCGAGCGGGCATTACACACCCAACGCGAACGCGCCGCAGACCTCGCGCGGCAAGCCGATAATCTCAAGGACCTGCTCGCCAAGCTCGAGCAGGACCACACGGGCTCCACCCGCCCCGGCGCCAAGGACTGGCCGGGACGGCCGAGCTTTGCCGCTCTGAAAGATCCCGGACGCCTGGTCCCGGCCGTCGCCTTCGCCACCGCCAAGGGCACGCTGCCGCTGCCGGTCAATGGCGCAAAGGTTCGCGAATTCGGAGCGTCTGATCGTCTCGGCGCGACGGAAAAAGGGCTCTCGATCGCCACGCGTTCCGGGGCCCAGGTCACGGCGCCCTGCGACGGATGGGTCGTCTATGCCGGCCCGTTCCGTTCCTATGGTCAACTCTTGATCCTCAATGCCGGTGGCGGGTATCATATATTGCTTGCCGGGATGGAACGCATATCTGTTGACCTCGGTCAGTTCGTGCTAACCGGGGAACCTGTGGCAGTAATGGGGGCACCGCAAACAGCGGCCCTCGTGGCGGTGGGTTCGAGGCAACCGATTCTATACGTCGAGTTCCGTAAGGACGGGACACCCGTCGATCCAAGCCCGTGGTGGGCAAACGACAGCGAGAAGGTTCGCGGATGATGCGCAAGACTTCCCTGGTTCTCCTCGGCGCCGCGGCGGGCGCTGCGTTGACGCTCCTGGTCTCTCAGCCTCGCGTCATGTTCATCGGCGGGGCCGCCAAAGCAGCAGTTGCGGATACCTATCGGCAGCTGAACCTGTTCGGCGACGTGTTCGAGCGGGTGCGCTCCGACTATGTCGAGAGGCCCGACGACGGCAAGCTGGTCGAATCGGCCATCAACGGCATGTTGCAAGGGCTGGATCCGCATTCGAGCTACATGGATCCCAAGAGCTTCAAGGACATGCAGATCCAGACCCGCGGCGAGTTCGGCGGGCTCGGCATCGAGGTCACGATGGAGGAGGGCCTCGTCAAGGTCGTCGCGCCGATCGACGATACGCCGGCACACAAGGCCGGCGTCATGGCCGGTGACATCATCACGCATCTGGACGACGAGCCGGTGCAGGGCCTGACCCTCAACCAGGCAGTCGAGAAGATGCGCGGCCCGGTCAACACCAAGATCCGGCTGAAAATCATGCGCAAGGGCCAGGACAAGACGACGGAGGTGACGATCGTCCGCGACATCATCCGGGTGCGGTCGGTGCGCTCGAAGGTGGAAGGTGACGAGGTCGCCTATATTCGTCTGACCCAGTTCAACGAGCAGACCACCGAGGGCCTGAAAAAGGCGATCGCCGACATGACGGCCCAGATCGGCAACGACAAGCTCAAGGGCTATGTCCTCGACCTGCGCAACAATCCGGGCGGCCTGCTCGATCAGGCGATCTCGGTGTCCGACGCTTTCCTCGAGAAGGGCGAGATCGTGTCGACGCGCGGCCGCAATGCCGAGGAAACGCAGCGCTTCAATGCGCGGGCGGGCGACCTCACCAAGGGCAAGCCGATCATCGTGCTCATCAACGGCGGCTCGGCCTCCGCTTCCGAAATCGTCGCCGGCGCGCTCCAGGACCACAAGCGGGCGACCGTCATCGGTACCCGCTCGTTCGGCAAGGGCTCGGTTCAGACCATCATCCCGCTGGGCTCCGGCAATGGCGCGCTGCGGTTGACCACGGCGCGGTATTTCACCCCGTCGGGAACGTCGATCCAGGCCAAGGGAATCAAGCCCGACATCGAGGTCCTGCAGGACGTGCCGGAGGAGCTCAAGGCGCGCACCGATACCAAGGGCGAGGCCTCGCTGCGCGGCCATCTCAAGGCCGAAGGCGACGAGCAGACCGGCTCCCAGTCCTATATCCCGCCCGATCCCAAGGACGACAAGGCGCTCAAGATGGGAGTGGACCTCCTGCGCGGCGCCACCAACAACGCGGCATTCCCGCCCGACGCCAAGCGGGCGGTGCCGAATTGACCACTTGTTAACCTCGCTGTGAAACCAATCGGGGCGGCCGCAAGGCCGCCCCGCTGCGTTTCCGGGCACCGTATCGCCCGTGCTGGGACTGTCCCCCAATGATTCGCGAGGCTTCCTGCCGTGGCGGCGGACGATCTGAGCACTCCTCTCGGTCAGAGCCCGGTCAAAAGACGGCGCATTGCGCTGCCGGTCCGCATTTCCCACGTCATTGCCGGCGCCCTGGCCTTATGTCTCTTGGTCTTTGCCGGATGGATCGTCGCGGCCGACGACCCCTTCGGCGGCGAGCCCATGGCGATTGTGTCAGCCGAGGTGCGCCCGCCGGCACAAGGCGGGAAACCTGACGCAGTCGGAACGCCGGCGGCCTCGACGAGCGATGCATCGATAGACAAGAGCTCGCCGGCCGGGCCGGCGGACAAGGGCTCACCGGCCGGCGGACCGACCCCATCTGCGGCCAGTGGGCAGACCATTACCATCATCGACGGCATGAGCGGCAAACGGCAGGAGGTTCCGATTCCTGCGGCCGATGCCAAGGGTCAAGGCGGCCTGATTGATCAGCGCCTGGTCGAGACCTCGCGCCACGGCACGATCCCGAAGATCGCCGCGAACGGCACACGTCCGGCCGACGTCTATGCGCGTCCGCTGCAGCCCACGTTCGACAAGGTTGCCGGCCCGCGGGTCGCCATCGTGGTCGGCGGTCTCGGCATCGGCGCGGCGGGAACGTTCGAGGCGCTGGCGAAGCTTTCGCGATCGGTGACGCTCGGTTTCGCCCCCTACGGCACCGACCTCCCGCGGTGGGTCGTGCGCGCGCGCGGCGAAGGACACGAGGTGCTGCTGCAGGTGCCGATGGAGCCGTTCGAATACCCCGACAACGATCCCGGCCCGCAGACCCTGCTCACCACGCTCACCGCCACGCAAAATCTCGACCGGCTGCATTGGTTCATGAGCCGGTTCCAGGGCTACATCGGCATCGCCAACTATATGGGCGCCCGCTTCACTGCGAGCGAAAGCGCAATCAGCCCGCTGTTGCGGGAAACCGCCAAGCGCGGTCTTGTCTACTTCGACGACGGCACCTCGGCGCGCAGCGTCGCGAGCCAGATCGCGGGCGCCAACAACGCGCCGTTCGCCAAGGCCGACATCGTGCTGGATGCCGATCCCACCCCGACGGCAATCGACGCGGCGCTCACCCGTCTCGAAACCATGGCGCGCGAGCGCGGCATGGCGGTCGGCACCGCCACCGCCTTGCCGGCTTCCATCGATCGCATCGCGCACTGGACCAAGGCGGCCGCGAGCCGCGGCATCACGCTCGTGCCGGTGAGCATGGTCGCCATCAAGCCGAAGTCGACATAACGCCCTTTTCCACTTGCGTTGACTCGTCATGGCCGGGCGAGCGATCGCTACAGCGATCGAGAGGGTTGTCCCGGCCATCCGCGTCTGAAACGATGAGAATGCGATTCAGACGTGGATGCCCGGCCCGAGCCCGCCCGAGCCCGGGCATGACGATCCGCCATGACCCGCTTCGAAGACCTGCCCTATCGTCCCTGCATCGGCCTCGCCGTGTTGAACCGCGACGGCCTGGTGTTCATCGGCCGGCGCATCAACGGCCCCGAGCACGTCGACATGACCCACGTCTGGCAAATGCCCCAGGGCGGCCTCGATCCCGGCGAGGACCCGTATCAATGCGGCCTGCGCGAGCTCTACGAGGAGACCAACATCCGCTCGGTCGAGCATCTGGCAACGATCGACGACTGGCTCTGTTACGACATTCCGCGCGAGATCGTGGGACAGGCGTGGGACGGCAAGTACCGCGGCCAGACGCAGAAATGGTTCGCGCTACGCTTCACCGGCGACGACAGCGAGATCGACGTGGCGCATCCGGGCGGCGGCCACAAGCCGGAATTCGTCGCGTGGCGCTGGGAGCCGATGAAAAATCTTCCCGACCTGGTCGTGCCGTTCAAGCGCAAGACGTATGAGCGCGTCGTCGCCGAGTTCGCGCGCTTCGCGCGCGCATGATCAGTGCCCGAGCGCAGCCTGCACGGCTTTGAGCTGATCCAGCTTGATCGCCAATCGGTCGCGCGTGCGATCGTCCTCGGCGTCGGCGAGGTCCTGTTCGGTGTCGCTGATTTCGCCGGCGATTGCCGCGGGGTCGACATCCTCGACCGGAACCGCGCGATCGGCGAGCACCGTCAGCGCGTCTCCCGTTACCTCGGCGAAGCCGCCCACTACCAGGATGCGCTGCTCGTTTGGCCCGAGGATTTTCAGGATGCCCGGCCGCAGCATCGCCACCAGCGGCGCGTGACCGGCGAGCACGCCGAATTCGCCCTCGCTGCCCGGCACCACGACATGCTCGACCTCGCCCGAGAACACGAGCTGTTCCGGCGAGACGAGATCGAAATGAAACGTAGCCATCAGGCTCTCCGGTCACCGAATTCCTCATCCTGAGGAGGCCGCGCAGCGGCCGTCTCGAAGGATGAGGCCGAGGCCCGCCTCGCCCTTCGAGACGCCGGCCTCTCGTCCTGAGCAGTCGCCCTCTCCTTCGAGACGCCCGCTACGCGGGCTCCTCAGGATGAGGGCGACTGTCGAAGTGCGGCCGGCTCCTCAGGGTGAGGCGGAACTTAAACCTCGACGCGTCAGGCCGCCTCGGCGGCGAGCCGCCGGCCCTTCTCCACCGCCTGCTCGATGGTGCCGACCATATAGAAGGCGGGCTCCGGCAGGTGGTCGTACTTGCCGTCGCACAGGCCCTTGAAGCCCTTGATCGTGTCGGCGAGGTCGACGAACACGCCGGGCGAGCCGGTGAACACCTCGGCGACATGGAACGGCTGCGACAGGAAGCGCTCGATCTTGCGCGCGCGCGCCACCGTCAGCTTGTCCTCTTCCGACAGCTCGTCCATGCCGAGAATCGCGATGATGTCCTGCAGCGCCTTGTAGCGCTGCAGGATCTGCTGCACGCGCCGCGCCACCTGGTAGTGCTCCTCGCCGACGATCATCGGCGAGAGCATGCGCGAGGTGGAATCGAGCGGGTCGACCGCCGGGTAGATGCCCTTCTCGGCGATCGAGCGCGACAGCACGGAGGTGGCGTCGAGGTGGGCGAAGGAGGTCGCCGGCGCCGGGTCGGTGAGGTCGTCGGCCGGCACGTAGATCGCCTGCACCGAGGTGACCGATCCCTTGTGCGTGGTGGTGATGCGCTCCTGCAAGGTGCCCATGTCGGTCGCCAGCGTCGGCTGGTAGCCGACCGCCGAGGGAATGCGGCCGAGCAGCGCCGAGACTTCCGAGCCGGCTTGCGTGAAGCGGCAGATGTTGTCGACGAAGAGCAGAACGTCCTGGCCCTGATCGCGGAAATATTCGGCGACGGTGAGGCCGGTGAGACCGACGCGGGCGCGCGCGCCGGGCGGCTCGTTCATCTGGCCGTAGACGAGCGCGCATTTCGACCCGGCGACGGAGCCCTCCTTCGGGTCCTTGTTCACCTTGGATTCGATCATCTCGTGGTAGAGGTCGGTGCCCTCGCGCGTGCGCTCGCCCACGCCGGCGAACACCGAATAGCCGCCGTGCGCCTTGGCGATGTTGTTGATCAGCTCCATGATGATGACGGTCTTGCCGACGCCGGCGCCGCCGAACAGGCCGATCTTCCCGCCTTTGGCATAGGGCGCCAGCAGGTCGACGACCTTGATGCCGGTCACGAGGATTTCCGCTTCCGTCGACTGGTCCGTATAGCTCGGCGCGTCCTGGTGGATGGGGCGCGTCTCCTCGTGCGGCACCGGACCTGCTTCGTCGACCGGCTCGCCGACCACGTTGATGATGCGCCCCAGCGTGCCGTCGCCCACCGGTACCGAGATCGGCTGGCCGGTATCGGTGACTTCCTGGCCGCGCACCAGACCTTCGCTCGTGTCCATCGCGACCGTGCGCACGGTCGATTCGCCGAGATGCTGGGCCACTTCCAGCACCAGGCGGTTGCCCTGGTTCTTGGTCTCCAGCGCGTTGAGGATCGCCGGCAGATGGCCGTCGAACTGCACGTCGACGACGGCGCCGATGACCTGGGTGACGCGTCCGACTACGTTGGTTGCTGTGGCCATATTGTTTCCTACTCCTGAGAAACGGTGCTTTCGATCAATCGGCCATCAATCTGCTATCATGACCGGCCGCATCACAGCGCCTCCGCCCCGGAGATGATCTCGATCAGCTCCTTGGTGATCATGGCCTGGCGGGTGCGGTTATACTTGAGCGTCTGCAGCCGGATCATCTCGCCGGCGTTGCGGGTGGCGTTGTCCATGGCGCTCATGCGCGCGCCTTGCTCGGAGGCGGCATTCTCTAGCAATGCCCGGAACACCTGCACGGCGATGTTGCGCGGCAGCAGCTCGGTGAGAATGTCGAGCTCATCGGGTTCGTACTCGTAGGCCGCTCTGGCTCCGTTCGCCTGCTCCTCGGCGAAGGCCGGCGGGATGATCTGCTGCGCGGTCGGGATCTGCGCGATCACCGACTTGAAGCGCGAAAAGAACAGCGTGCAGACGTCGAACGCGCCTTTGTCGAACAGCGCGATGATCTTCTCCGCGATCATCTGCGCATGCTCGAAGTGGACTGCACGCACCCCACGCAGCTCGACGACCTCGACGATCCGCTTCTCGAACTGCCGCTTGAGCTGATCGTAGCCCTTGCGGCCGACGCACAAAAGCTTGACGTCCTTGCCCTGGGCTCCGAGCGCGTTGGCGCGTTCGCGCGCCAGCCGCACGATCGCCGAGTTGAACGGCCCGCACAGCCCGCGCTCGGCCGTGCACACGACGAGCAGATGCACCTGATCGCGGCCGGTGCCGGCCAGGAGCTTCGGCGCCGCATCGAGGTCCGTCACCGCGGCCGCGATATTGCTCAAGACCTTGTCCATGTGCTCGGCGTAGGGACGCGCAGCGAGGGCCGCAGCCTGCGCCCGGCGCAGCTTCGAGGCCGCGACCATCTGCATGGCCTTGGTGATCTTCTGCGTCGCCTTGGTGGAGGCGATGCGGTTGCGCAGATCCTTGAGGCTGGGCATCGGGTTTCAAGCTCTACGCGAACGTCTTGGCGTAGGCCTCGACCGCACTCTTGAGCTTCGCCCCCGTGGCGTCGTCGAGATCGCGCGAGGTGCGGATCGCCTCCAGGATGTCGGGATGATTCGAGCGCAAGGCCGCGAGCAGCCCGTCCTCGAACGCGCGCACCCGGTCGACCGGAATCGGATCGAGGTAGCCGTTGACGCCGGCATAGATGACGACGACCTGCTCCTCCGTCTTGAGCGGCGAGAACTGCGACTGCTTCAACAGCTCGGTGAGCCGCGCGCCGCGGTTGAGCAGTCGCTGCGTGGTGGCGTCGAGGTCGGAGCCGAACTGCGCGAACGCCGCCATCTCGCGATATTGCGCAAGCTCGCCCTTGATGCGGCCGGCCACCTTCTTCATCGCCTTGGTCTGCGCCGCCGAGCCGACGCGCGAAACCGAGAGGCCGACGTTCACGGCCGGACGGATGCCCTGGTAGAACAGGTCGGTCTCGAGAAAGATCTGCCCGTCGGTGATGGAGATGACGTTGGTCGGAATATAGGCCGACACGTCGTTCGCCTGGGTTTCGATCACCGGCAGCGCCGTGAGCGAGCCGGAGCCGTTGTCCTCGTTCATCTTGGCGGCGCGCTCGAGCAGACGCGAGTGGAGATAGAACACGTCGCCCGGGTAAGCCTCGCGCCCCGGCGGGCGGCGCAGCAGCAGCGACATCTGGCGGTACGCCACCGCCTGCTTGGACAGGTCGTCGTAGAAGATCACCGCGTGCATGCCGTTGTCGCGGAAGTACTCGCCCATGGTGCAGCCGGCGAACGGCGCCAGGTACTGCAGCGGCGCCGGTTCGGACGCCGTGGCGGCGACCACGATCGTGTAGTCGAGCGCGCCGTTCTCCTCCAGCACCTTGACGAACTGCGCCACGCTCGAGCGCTTCTGACCGACGGCGACGTAGACGCAGTAGAGCTTGATCTTCTCGTCGTCCGACTGGTTGAGCGGCTTCTGGTTGAGAATAGTGTCGAGAATGATGGCGGTCTTGCCGGTCTGGCGATCGCCGATCACCAGCTCGCGCTGGCCGCGACCGATCGGGATCAGCGCATCGATGGCCTTCAGGCCGGTCGCCATCGGCTCGTGCACCGAGCGGCGCGGGATGATGCCGGGCGCCTTGACGTCGACCCGGCGGCGCTCCTTCGTGGTGATCGCCTCCTTGCCGTCGATCGGATTGCCGAGCGGATCGACCACGCGGCCGAGCAGCTCCTTGCCGACCGGCACGTCGACGATCGCGCGCGTGCGCTTGACGGTCTGGCCTTCCTTGATCTCGCGGTCGTTGCCGAAGATGACGATGCCGACGTTGTCGATTTCGAGGTTGAGCGCCATGCCGCGTACGCCGTTCTCGAACTCGACCATCTCGCCGGACTGGACATTGTCGAGCCCGTAGACCCGGGCAATGCCGTCGCCGACCGACAATACCTGGCCGACCTCCGAGACCTCGGCCTCCTGGCCGAAATTCTTGATCTGCTCCTTGAGAATTGCCGAGATCTCGGCGGCGCGGATATCCATCAGCGTGCCTCTTTCATCGCGAACCTGATCGCATTGAGCTTGGTGCGCAGCGAGGAATCGACCATGCGGCTGCCGAGCTTGACGACGAGCCCGCCGATGATCGCCGGGTCGACCGCCACGTCGACCTGGACCTCCTGCTTGGTAACCGACTTCAGCGCGTCCTTGAGGGCGGCGAGATGCGCATCCGACAGCGTCTCGGCGACGGTGACCTGGGCCGTCACTTCGCCCTTGTGGCGCGCCACAAGCGCGCGATAGGCCCTGATCATGTTGCGCACGGCGAACAGGCGCCGATTGCGCGTGACCAGCAGGAGGAAGTTCGCCGCCAGCCCGCCGATGCCGGCCTGCTTGAGCACCGCTGCGAGCGCCTTGGCTTGCTCGTCGGCGCCGAACACCGGACTGCGCACCAGGCGCCGGAGATCTTCGCTCTCGGCGAGCAGCGTGTCGAAGCGGTCGAGGTCGCTTCTGACCGCGTCAACCGCCTTCTGCTCGAGCGCCAGTTCGAACAACGCCGTCGCATAGCGGCCGGCCATGCCGGATGTGATCGGGTCTGCGCCTGCCACTGCTGTCTTCTCGGGCAAATCCGCGGGGCCGGCACCGCCATCTTGACGGGGCACCAAGCCCTTGAACGTGAAGGGGCTTTTCTCGCAGGAACGTGCGCCCGCCGGTCCCCGCGAAAATCGGCCGTGTGCTAACACACGACAAACGGCGGTGCAACATGGCGAAAGGCCGCTTGCCGGCAATCGCCGCCGACGTCGAGTCGGATATCATCCTCGGTCTCCAGCGGCGCATGCCTCCGGAGAACCGGAGCCTCCCGACCGATCCGGGGCTTCGGTCGTCGTCCCATACTCGTCTTACCGACAAGCCCGGACGTTCGTTTTGTCTGATCTGCCGCTGCGCTCCCCGCCCGGGGTCGGCGCCAAAGTCCTGCTCGTCCTCTTGAGCCTCGTCTGGGGCTTGAGTTGGCCGGCCGTACGCATCGCGCTTGACGAGGTCGCGCCGTTGACGCTGCGCGCGCTCAGCTATGGGGTCGGCACGCTCTTCCTGTTCTCCTTGCTCCGGCTGAGGGGTCGCCGGGCAAGCCTCCCGTTCGGTCGGGTCTACCTGCACGTGACAGTCTCGGCACTGCTCAACATTTTCGGCTTTGGCGTGATCACCACGTTTGCCCAGCTCAACGCATTTACCTCACGGGTCGTGATCGTCTCCTATTCGATGCCGGTGTGGGCGAGCCTCATGGCGTGGCTGATCCTCGGCGAGCGGCTCAATCCCGCGTCGATTCTCGGTCTCGTCCTGTGCGTCTTCGGGCTGACGGTGCTGGTCTATCCCGTCATGCAGTCAGGCGCGCCGCTCGGCCTGCTGCTCGCCTTCGTTGCGGCGTTGTGCTGGGCCGCCGGCACGATTTACGTGAAATGGGCGCGCATCCCGGGGGACGGGATCGTCGTCACCGCCTGGCAGCTTGCGATCGCCTTCGTGGCCGCTGCAGTCGCAGCAGCGGCGTTCGAAGGCATTCCGCACCTTTGGCCGCTGAGCCTGCCGGTCGTTCTGGCCCTCGCGTTTCATGGACCGATCGGGACCGGAATTGCCTATTTGCTCTGGTTCACCATCGTGGGCCGGCTTCCCGCCGCCACCGCGTCGCTTGGCTCCCTCCTGACGCCCGTCGTCGGCATCGGCAGCACGATCCTGGTGGTTGGCGAACGACCGACCTTGGCGGATGCGATCGGCTTCATGCTGATTTTTGCCGCCGCCGCCGCCGTGCTGGTGGAGCGCGCGAGCCAGCAACCATCGATCACCCCTCCCGGTCGCGAGGGGTGATCCTGCAGAGGCTTCGAGGTCGCCTGGCGCTCCCGGCGACGACGGGCTCACCGCACCGCGATGGGGGAAACCGTCGAGCCGGTGGCGCCCTGGATCTTGAGCGGCTGCATCATGAAGGCGAACTCGTAGACCTGCTTGGCCACGAGCTCGTCGAGCTTGAGATTCTCCAACAGGTGCACGCCGTTCACCACCAGCGCGATCTGGTGCACCGGCAGCGAGATCTGCGTGTCCGGATTGGGGGCAACCTCCACCGGCCAATTGTCGGAGCCGAGCAGGATCGGGTCCTTGGAAACGAGCCAGGTGGCGGCCTTCACGCCGATCCCTGGGCACGATTTCACGTAACGCGGATTGTCCTTGCCATAGATCTTGCCCCAACCGGTGTGGATGATCACGGCGTCGCCCGGCTGCAGCGCGATCTCCTGCTTCTTGAGCGCGCCTTCGATGTCCTCCACCGTGATCTCGTAGTTGTCGCCCAGCATCTCGACGCCCTTGAATCCGGCCACGTCGATCAGCACGCCGCGGGTGATGAAGGTGCCGACGTTCTGGATGCCGAGCTTGGTGAAGCCGCCGCGCGTCGCGATCTCTTCGGTCTTGAAGCAATTGTAATGGCTGTTGCGATGGCTCTGATGCGCAAAGCCGTCGAACTGCGTCCCGACTTGGCCGATCTCGGAGAGCACCATCTCTTCGTTGCTGCCGCGCTCGTTCGACTGCGGATTCATGAAGGTGCGTTTCAGATGCATGTCGAAGCGGCGCGTGCCGAAGAACGGCATGCTCGGCCCGAGCACATGCGCGAGCTCGATCACCTCGCCGGTCTTGATGAGCTTGACGGCGTTGAGCACCGTCTGCGGCTTCATATGATTGCCGGCGCCGCGCTCGTCGCCGGCGCCCCATTTCGACGGACAGCGCTGACCTTCGGGCGGCACCGTCCAGGACGGCGCCTGGGCGTTGGCGGCGAGCGTGCCGAACAGCAAGGCCGACGCCGCTACCGCAATGGCGATCTGTTTCATGTTTTCCTCCCCGTGATCCGGCTTCCCCGGATTGCATTCGTCGCGCCTGCCAGCATGCGCCGGCACGATGGCGCCTTCAAGACTGTTAAAGGAAGCTCTGCGGATCGATGTCCACGTCGAGACGGAGGCTGCCTCGGCGCTTGGGCGCCGCCTTAAGCCAGGCACGCAGGTAGGCGGAGAGGTCAAAGCCGCGCGGCGATTTCGCCAGCAGCCGAAAGCGATGGCGGCCGCGCACCAGCGCGAGCGGCGCCGTGGCGGGCCCGAGCACGCGCACCTCCTCCACGCGCGGCGCCGTGCTGGCGAGCCTGCGGGCGTAGCTCTCCGCCGCCGCCTTGTCGGGTGCCGAGACGATGAGGCTCGCCAGCCGCCCGAACGGCGGATAGCCCCCTTGCTCGCGCGCGGCGATCTCGCTCGCATAGAATGCGTCGCGATCGGCCGCGATCAAGGCGCGCATCACCGGATGGTCGGGCTGGTGTGTCTGCAGCAGCCCGAGGCCGCGTCCCTCCTCGCGGCCGGCGCGCCCGGCGACCTGATGCAGCAGCTGGAACGTGCGCTCGGCCGCGCGCGGATCGCCATTGCTCAAGCCGAGATCGGCATCGACCACGCCGACCAGATTGAGCTTGGGGAAATGATGACCCTTGGCGACGAGCTGGGTGCCGATGACGACATCCACGCGTCCTTCGGCCACGTCGTTGAGCTCCTGGCGCAGGCGCTCGACGGATTCCACCACGTCGCTCGACAGGACGAGAATCCGGCTGCCGGGGAACAAGGCCGCCACCTCCTCCTCGAGCCGCTCGACACCGGGGCCGCAGGCGACGAACGACCCCTGCGCCTGGCATTTCGGACAGGCGGCGGGCAGCCGCGTGCCAAAGCCGCAATGGTGGCACACCAACTGGCGGCGAAACCGGTGCTCCACCAGCCAGGCGTCGCAATTCGGGCAAGACAGGCGGAAGCCGCAGGCGCGGCACAAAGTCAACGGCGCATAGCCGCGACGATTGAGGAACAGGAGCGCCTGCTCGTGGCGCGTCAGCGCATGGCCGATCGCCTCGGCCAGACGCGGCGCGATGAAGCGGCCGCGTGGCGGGCCCTCGCGGCGAAGATCGATCGCCTCGATGGCAGGCAGATGCTGGCCGCCGAAGCGTTCGGGCAGCTGCAGCCGGCCGTAACGGCCGCGCCGCGCGTTCACCTCGGTCTCCACCGAAGGCGTCGCCGAGGCGAGCAGAATCGGGATGTGCGCCTCGCGTGCGCGCACCACCGCCATGTCGCGCGCATGATAGTGGACACCGTCTTCCTGCTTGTAGACCGGGTCGTGCTCCTCATCGAC
>JBJMSU010000047.1:0-46458 GCA_045801465.1 Xanthobacteraceae bacterium
GGAGAAAATTGGCGAAATCAGGTTCCGGCACGTCCGCACGCTCATACGCGCCGGCAATTCCGAGCGTCTTGAGCCAATAGCCATGCAGCAGGGGTGAGCGGGAGTGCGCCACCGGATGGCCGATCACGCAGGCGCGCGGACGAGTGCCCCGCTCCCGAAGTTCGTGATACATCGCAGCACCTCTGACACGAACTCGGAAGCAAAGAGGCACCAACACGTCTGTGGTTCTAGTGCCGCTTTTCGATTTGAAGCTCCTACTCGAGCTTGCGGCAGGCACTGTAGGAACTTCAAATTGGCGGCACCAGTGCCGGTCACGCCACGAATCCTCGCTGGCGAAAGAACGCCAACAGGGCCAGGAGGGGAAGTCCGAGAATGGTGAAGTGATCTCCCTCGATCCGGTCGAACAAGTGAATTCCGATTCGTTCCAACTGATAAGCACCAACGCTGGCCGTTACGGCTTGTCCCGCCTCGTCGAGGTAGCGTTCGAGGAATTCGTCGGAAAACGATCGCATCGTCAGGCGTGCCATTGCGATGCATTCGTGCAGCATGGTCCCGTCGCGCACGATCGCGACCGCCGAATACAGGGTGTGGGTGCGACCGCGCAGCGCCAAGAGTTGTTCACGCGCTTGGGCACGCTCGGCCGGCTTGGACAATCGACCTGCATCGAGCGCCAGGGTTTGATCGGCGCCGAGCACGATGCGGCCGGCCATCCGTGCCGCGACCGTCATCGCCTTGCTGCGCGCGAGCAGGGCCGCAACCTCCTCCGCTCGGGTCGATCCAAATTCTGTTTCGATCGCTCGTTCATCAACGTCGGCCGGACTGACTTCCACCGGGATGCCGGCTGCCCCCAGCATGGCGCGCCGGACCGCGCTCCTGGAGGCGAGCACGAGCGGTTCCGGCAACAGCCATAACGACATTCAGGATGCGACCTGCCGGCGACGCTCGGTCATCAACGCCATGACGGCTGCCGCCGTCTCTTCGATCGAGCGTCGCGTGACATCGATCAGCGGCCAATTGTGCTTGGCACAGAGGCGCCGCGAAAACGCAATTTCTTCCGCAACCGCCTGCCGGTCCACATAGGCATCGCCGTCGCGATGCGGCGCCTTCAGGCCGAGCAGCCGGTTCTGGCGGATCTGCACGATCCGTTCCGGGCTGGCATAGAGACCAACCACCAACGGTTTCCTGAGGCCTTCGAGTTGCTGCGGCGTGCTGATGCCGGGGACGATCGGCACGTTTGCGGTTTTGACGCCGCGGTTTGCAAGATAGATCGACGTCGGGCTCTTCGACGTGCGCGAAACCCCCACCAGGACGACATCGGCCTCTTCCAGATCATCGGTATGCTGCCCGTCATCGTGCAGCATCGTGTAATTGAGCGCATCGATGCGCTTGAAGTATTCGGCATTGAGCATGTGCTGGGCGCCGATCCGCGGCGTCGTTTCGGTGCCGAGATAGCCCTGGAACACCTGCAGCACTGGACCGAGAATGGATCGGCAGGGAAGGCCGAGCTCGCGGGTTTTCGCTTCGAGCTTCTCGGTCAGTTCTGGGTCGAGGAGCGTGTAGAGCACGATCCCGGGTGATGCCTCGACCTCCGCCAACACGCGGTCGAGCTGCTTCATCGTCCGCACCAACGGGTAGACGTGCTCGATCGGCGAGATGGTGGCGTATTGCGCCGCCGCCGCCCGGGCGACCGTGATGAGGGTCTCGCCGGTGGCGTCGGAAACGAGATGTAGGTGGAAAAAGCCTGTCTTACGCTGCACCATGCTCGACCATGGCCTGTGAATCCGTGGGGAAGAGGGCATGTCTTGCGGCCGAGTGCAAGGGCAGGAGGCCGTGGCGTCGGCAAAAGCTCCACACTGGTGGTCAGGCGGAGAAGAATCCGTACCCTCTGCAAGCAGATTGTGGACAGGTGTGGGGACGATTCGTGGCGTGCCTCATGCTGTGCCCGGCAATGCCGATCAATCAGGATCTGCGCAGAGCTTCACTCCGGTGGACTTTGGCCCGCCCCCTGTGATCATCGACTGGAACAGCCTGTGGAATGCCGACTCGGTTCGAGTCATGAGTCTAATCAACGGTCAAAGAGTCTCAACAGTTAAGATTCTTAAATGAGTTTTAAGAAGGCCGGTATGCCGTCAAGCCGCGTGATGAAGCCTGTCCTCGAGGTTCTGGAGGGCAAGAGCCATGCAAGCCCGCCCATATGGCTGATGCGTCAGGCCGGACGCTACCTGCCGGAGTATCGCGCTATTCGCGGTCAGGCGCAGACGTTCCTGGATCTGTGCTTTACACCCAAGCTGGCGGCGGAGGTCACGTTGCAGCCGATCCGCCGATTCAGGTTCGACGCGGCGATCCTGTTCTCGGATATCCTTGTCGTGCCGCACGCGCTGGGGCAGAGCGTGAGTTTCGAGAGCGGTGAGGGGCCACGCCTCGATCCCATCGCGGACGTGCGCGGCCTTAAGATCCTGCGCAACACCGTCGATCAGAACGCGCTTGCGCCCATTTACGAGACTATCGACTGGGTCAAACGGGAGCTGCCGGCAGGTGTTGCCTTGCTGGGTTTTTGCGGCGCGCCGTGGACGGTGGCGACCTATATGGTTGCCGGCCGCGGCACCGACGACCAGAGGCCTGCGCGTCTATTCGCATATGGCGATCCCGAAGCTTTCGCGCGGTTGATCGACATCCTCGTGGCGGCGTCGGCGGACTATCTCGTCCGGCAGTTCGGCGCCGGCGTCGACGCCGTGCAGATTTTCGACACATGGGCCGGCATTCTGCCGCCGGAAGAATTCCGCCGCTGGTGCGTTGATCCGGTGCAACGGGTCGTCAAGTTGGTGCGGCGCCAAGTACCGAATGCGAAGATCATCGGCTTTCCACGCGGCGCCGGGACTGCGCTGACGAGCTATGTGAAAGAGGTCGCGGTGAACGCGGTCGGGCTCGACTGGAGGATCGACCGGACGTTCGCACGCGAGCACGTGCAGAGCCGCGTCCCGGTGCAAGGCAATCTCGACCCGCTGGCACTCATCGCCGGCGGCGCGGCACTCGACCGCGCCGTGGACGCCGTGCTCGAAGCCTTTTCGGGTGGGCCGTTCATCTTCAATCTCGGCCACGGCATCCTGCCGGAAACGCCGATCGAACACGTCGAACGGATGTTGGCAAGGGTGCGGGGATACGGAGGATCGCGGCGGTGACGCCGGAAGTACGCACGCGGGTGGTTCGGGCGGTCATTTCGTTAGCCGTCGCCGCGGTGCTGATCGTCGGTGTGGTCGTATGGCTGCCGGAGGGATTTTATTCGTGGATCCTGGCCCTGCACATCGTGGCGGTGATCTCGTGGATGGCCGGCATGTTTTATCTGCCGCGGCTGTTCGTTTACCACTGTGGCGCCGAGCGTGGCTCGAAGCAATCGGAGACCTTCAAGGTGATGGAGCGTCGGCTGCTCACCCAGATCATCAACCCAGCGATGGTCGTGACGTGGGCAGCCGGGGTATGGCTCATCTGGGCGCACGGCCTGATCTACGCAGGGTGGATGCAGGCCAAGCTCGTGTTGGTCGTGCTGCTGTCGGGCTTCCACGGCATGCTGGCGGCTTATGTGCGCGACTTTGCGGCCGATCAGAACCGGCACAGCGAGCGTTATTACCGCATGGTTAACGAAGTGCCGACTATCCTGATGATCGGCATCGTGATCCTTGCCATCGTAAAGCCATTCTGATGGGCCAATCTTTTCCGGTGGAAGCCATGGAGGGGCCGGGCTCGGGCCTCTTGCGCGAACGCCGGTCTTTTCATATCTTTCAGACATCTCCCCGAACGTAGGCGGATGCATCCGAGTCCGGGTCCACCGGGACCGGCCGGCGCATCGGGCCCGAAGCCCTCGCTTCGTCACACCCAAGACCTGCGGCTTTTCTCCTCTTGGCGCGTCGATTCGTTTTCTTAACGGCGCCACCTCTCCCACAGGACCCCCCGAATGCGGGAAATGAAACTCCAGGACCTCAAGTCCAAATCACCGACCGAACTACTTGGCTTTGCCGAGGAGCACGAGGTCGAGAACGCCAGCACCATGCGCAAGCAGGAGCTGATGTTCGCCATTCTCAAACAACTGGCGCAGAAGGAAGTCGACATCATCGGCGAAGGCGTCGTCGAAGTCTTGTCCGACGGCTTCGGCTTCCTGCGCTCGCCCGAGGCGAATTACCTGCCGGGCCCGGACGACATCTACGTCTCGCCCTCGCAGATCCGCCGATTCGGGCTACGCACCGGCGATACGATCGACGGCCACATCCGCAGCCCCAAAGAGGGCGAGCGCTACTTCGCCCTGTTGAAGGTCAACACCATCAACTTCGAAGAGCCGGAAAAGGCGCGGCACAAGATCAACTTCGACAACCTCACCCCGCTCTATCCCGACGAGCGGCTGCACATGGAATACGAAGATCCGACCAAGAAGGATCTCTCGCCCCGCGTCATCGACATCGTGTCGCCGATCGGCAAGGGGCAACGCGCGCTGATCGTGTCGCCGCCGCGCACCGGCAAGACCGTTCTGCTGCAGAACATCGCGCACTCGATCACGGCGAATCACCCGGAGTGCTACCTGATCGTGCTGTTGATCGACGAGCGGCCGGAAGAGGTCACCGACATGCAGCGCTCGGTCAAGGGCGAAGTGATCTCCTCGACCTTCGACGAGCCGGCGTCGCGCCACGTGCAGGTCGCCGAGATGGTGATCGAGAAGGCCAAGCGCCTGGTCGAGCACAGCCGCGACGTGGTGATCCTGCTCGATTCGATTACCCGGCTCGGGCGCGCCTACAACACCGTGGTGCCGTCCTCCGGCAAGGTGCTCACGGGTGGCGTCGACGCCAACGCGCTGCAGCGGCCCAAGCGCTTCTTCGGCGCCGCGCGCAACATCGAGGAAGGCGGGTCGCTCACCATTATCGCGACGGCCCTGATCGACACTGGCAGCCGCATGGACGAGGTGATCTTCGAAGAGTTCAAGGGCACCGGCAATTCGGAAATCATTCTCGACCGTAAGGTCGCCGACAAGCGCACGTTCCCGGCGATCGACATCACGCGCTCTGGCACCCGCAAGGAGGAGCTGCTCACCGACGCGCAGCAGCTCAAAAAGATGTACATCCTGCGCCGCATCCTCAACCCGATGGGCACCATGGATGCCATCGACTTCCTGCTCGACAAGCTGCGCAATACCAAAAGCAACGGCGAGTTCTTCGAATCCATGAACGCGTGAGCTGAAACCTTCGAGGTCCAGGCCGTATACGGCGTCAGGCCGAGGCTATGGTTGCCGGGTTTTCGACCGCCATGCTGGAGCGGGCGCGACGGCGGCGCGGGCCGAGCAGGTAGGCGCCGAGCGATACCGCGATCAGCGCTACGGCCGAGCCACCGATCACATCAACGAAATAATGTGCGCCGTCTACCGGGGTGGCGGCGATCATAACGGCATTCACCAGCAGCGATGGCCACCGGACGAACGGAATCGCCCAGGTCGCCCAGGCGAACACGAGCGCGGCGGCGGTGTGAAAGCTCGGGAAGGTGAGGAGCGCTTCGAGATTGTCGAGCTTGATGATGTGCAGAGCTCCGGAGCGCAGAGCCTCCATGGTCGGCACGTGGGTGTACGGCGCCGCAGGCGAAAGCGGATCAAGTCCCACAGTCTTGAGGTCGAGATACGCGAAGGCGGCGAGCGCCGGCACGAAGACCGAAACCGCGACCGTCACCGACAGCGCGATGGCGAGCGCGACGACCATATGCTGGAAGCGCGTGAACTGTCCGGCGATCACGAGGGCCAGGGGGATGAGCGCAGTCTGGATATGCAGGGACAGATAGGCGAACGTGAAACTGTGCGACAGCCAATGATGTGCCTTGATGAATGCCAAGTAGGAGCGGCGATCGAAACCGATCCACTGGTCCGCTCCGTGAAGCTCGGCGTCGCGATAGGGGTAACCCGCGGCGATGGCCGCGTAGGTGAGGAGGATCCCGAGCAGCAGGACGAGCAACAGCTGCGTCGTGGTCTCCATCGCGCAGGCGAGATGTTGGTTGGGACGGAGCGAGCGGTAAACCCAGACAATGCCGCCGAGGATAGGGAAGCTGCCAAGCAGTGCCGGGTTGCTCGAAATGTCGACGGACAGGCCGGCCGCCCGATAGCTCACCACGACGGCGGCGGCCATGGCGGCGATGATGACCCAGAGGGTCCGTGATCCGTTCGCCAGGACGGCGGGGTCGACCTGCTCGAGGGAGCGCATACGCCCCGCGTACCATCCGAAGCATAAGAAAAACTTACAGAGGTCGGCGCGGGGCGGGGAAAAGTCTGCCTGCGAGTCACGGTGCGGGCGGCGAGCGCGGCGACGAGACCGCTTCGGCGATCGCGGAAGCGCTCACGATCGGTAGCGAGCAGGTCGTGCCGACGCATAGGAAGGCCGCTGGTTCGTGCGCCGCGGCGACCTTGGGCTGGGCCGGATGCGAGGCCGGCAAGGCATCAGCCGAGCGCGCACGCAGCACAGTCCGCGTCAGGGATGGCACCTTCAGGGCCGCCTGGACCAGGGCATCGGCCCGTTCTCCCGTCCCGGTCACCACGATTTCCGTCGGCCGGAGCCGGAAATCCAACGCGTTGAGCAGCGCCATATGGCCGAACAGGTTTTCCGCCGCGATGGGGATCAGGCGATCGAACAGGCGGTCGGTGGCGCTGCGCCACGTGTCGTCGCCGGTGAGTGCGGCAAGGCGCACCAGGTTTTGCGCCGTCACGGCGTTGGGATTGGGCGTGGCGTCGTCCATGATGGAATGGGGCCGCACCACCAGGCCTTCGGCATCATCGGCCGTTAGGTAATAGCCGCCGATCTCGGCATTGGCATAGTGGCGGTCGAGCGCGCGCTGCCACGCCACCGCGCGCTCCAGAAATGCGGGGTCACCTGTGGCTTCGAACAGCGCCAGCGCGGCCTTGATCATGCAGGCGAAGTCGGACGCGAGCCCCGGAAACAGGAGCCTTCCGTCACGCCAGGAGTGGCCGAGCCGATCGCCGCGGGTCATCGATTGAGCGATGAAGCGGAACGCGCGGGCGGCCTGCTCGACCCAGGTCGGCTCGGAGAAGAGCGTGCCGGCATTCGCCAGGGCGGCGATCATCAGCCCATTCCAGTCGGCGAGCACCTTGTCGTCCAGGCCCGGACTGATACGCTTGCTGCGCTCTTGGTGCAGCAGGGAGCGCAGCATGGCGAGCTTGGCGTCATCGTCTTTGCTGCGCGGTAAGTTGCTGAGCATATTGATAATATTGTGGCCCTCGAAGTTTCCTTCAGGCGAAACGTCATAATGCGCAGCAAAGAATGCAGCATTCTCGGGTCCGAGCACGCGCTCGATCTCGTCGTGCGACCAGACGTAGAACTTGCCCTCCTCGCCCTCCGAATCGGCATCGAGCGAGGCGGCGAAAGCTCCCTCCGGTTGGGTCATTTCGCGTGCCAGCCACCCAACCGTTTCGGCTGCCCGCTCGCGGTAGAGGGGTTTGCCGGTGCGAGCGAAGGCGACTGCCAGCAACTCGAGCAGCTGCGCGTTGTCGTAGAGCATCTTCTCGAAATGCGGCACGAGCCAGCGCTCGTCCACGGAATAGCGGGCGAACCCGCCGCCGAGGTGGTCGTAGATGCCGCCCTGGCAGATGTGGTCGAGCGTGATCTCCACGAGCGCGAAGTAGCGTGCGTCGCCCGTGCGCAGGCCGGCGCGCCAGATGAGCTCGAACAGGGAGGCGTTGGGGAATTTCGGCGCACCCCGCATTCCGCCGTGCACGGGATCGAAGGCGCCAGCGGCCTGACGAGCGATGTTGTCGAGTTCCGCCGCGCCGATGACGACGCGGTTCTGCGGGCGCGCCGTCTCGGCCAGACGCTGCATCAGGGCGTCCCGGTTCTGCGCGATCTTGTCGGGCTCCTCGCGAAACAGGCGCGCAACCTCGCGCAGAACGTCGGTGAAGGCAGGGCGGCCGTAGCGCGATGTCTTGGGGAAATAGGTGCCGCCCCACACCGGCTCGCCAGCGGGGGTGAGGAACATCGTCAGCGGCCAGCCCCCCTGCTCGCCTAACATGTGCAGGGCCGACATGTAGATCTGGTCGATGTCCGGCCGCTCCTCGCGATCAACCTTGATGTTGACGAAGAGGTCGTTCATCACGGCGGCAACGCTGTCGTCCTCGAAGCTCTCGTGCGCCATGACATGGCACCAGTGGCAGGCGGCATACCCGACAGAGAGCAGGATCGGCTTGCCGGTCCGCTGCGCCTCGGCGAGCGCCTCCGGTCCCCACGGCCACCACTCGACTGGGTTGCGTTTGTGCTGCAGGAGATAGGGACTGGTCTCGCGCGCCAACCGGTTTTCTGATTGCGTGCGCGCAGGCGACGTGACGGACATGACGGTTTCCTCAAGGAGGGATCACGCACGATAACGCTCGAGGCGCCAGGAAGGCGAGACGGGGGCCGCCGCTTGTGACAAATGTGCGCGAAGACAAGCCGCGCGCCGCGAAGTGCTGTACCTTGCCATGTCCTTGACGAAGAAGTGAATGCTTATTCATAAAAATTCTGCGCCACCACAGGTCCAAGACACGATCTTTGCGCTGTCTTCGGGACCGCCTCCGGCTGCCATCGCGGTGGTCAGGATCTCCGGGACGCGTGCGGGATTGGCGCTCGAGGCGCTCATTGGTCGCCTTCCCGAACCGCGTCGCGCCGTGCTGGCCCGGGTGCGGGATCCGGCAACCGGCGAGGTCATCGATTCAGGTCTGGCACTGTGGTTCCCGGGACCGGGCAGCGAGACCGGCGAGGACATTGCTGAGCTGCAACTGCACGGCGGCCGCGCCGTGGTGGCCGGGGTGCTGGCCGCCGTCGGCGGGCTCGATGGGTTTCGGCTGGCGGAGCCTGGCGAGTTCACGCGTCGCGCGTTCGAGAACGGCCGGCTCGATCTGACCGAGGTCGAAGGGCTCGCCGACCTCATCTACGCCGAAACCGAGGCGCAACGTCGGCAGGCCTACCGGCAGCTTCGCGGCGCACTCGGCGACCATGCGGAGCGCTGGCGAACCCAGCTGATCGAGGCGCTGGCGTTGGTGGAGGCGCGGATCGACTTTGCCGACGAGGGCGATGTACCCGATGACCTCCCTGCGCCCGCGCTGCTGGCTGCGCGAAAGCTGCGGGATGAGATCTCTGCCGCGCTGGCAGACGACAGGCGGGGTGAGCGCCTGCGCGAAGGTCTCGTGGTGGCGATCGCCGGTCCACCGAACGCCGGGAAGTCGAGCTTGCTTAATCGAATGGCACGACGCGAGGCCGCGATCGTGACCCCTTTTCCTGGAACCACCCGAGATGTGATCGAGGTTCATCTGAACCTCGACGGCTATCCAGTCACCGTCCTGGATACCGCCGGCATTCGCCCAACCGAGGATGTGGCCGAGCAGGAGGGGGTGCGTCGCGCTCAGGCGCGGGCAGCAGCAGCGGATCTTGTCCTGTGGGTGATTGATGCATCGCAGGCAAATCCAGCATGCAATGAGACGGGCATGATCGGAAATGGCCGGCCGGTTTGGCTCGTCCGAAATAAAATCGACCTGCTCGATTCGGAGTCGCAACAATTGACGGCCAATACTCCCGCGGCGGAAAGGGCGTTTTCGCTGTCGGCATTGACCGGCGCCGGGTTCGACGAATTGGTCGCGTGTCTCACGGATTTCGTGGCCGGGACACTGGGCGCGGGCGAGAGCGCGCTTGTCACACGGCAACGGCATCGGAAGGCGTTGCAGGAGACCTTGGTGGCGCTTGAGCGCGCCTTAAGGCTTGACGGCCGAGCCCGTGAGGAAATTCTAGCAGAGGATCTCAGACTGGCTGCACGTGCGCTTGGCCGATTGACGGGGCGTGTCGATGTCGAGGATGTTCTCGATGTGATCTTTCGGGATTTCTGTATCGGCAAGTGATGGCACGTGAGTTGCGTTTCACGTGAAACATTCGATTCGGCTCCGTGACGTATGGGCGGCCAGCAGAGACTCGTATGGACGGGCATTAACCATGCTGCGGACGGGTTCGCGTATGCCCAGCCGCAACGGGTCATGATGCTATTCCTTGCGCTTGAAGGCACTGCGGGCCGAATGCTCGATATGTTATGACGAGCGACGAGACGAATGACATGGATCGGCGCTTTGACGTTGTCGTGATCGGGGGAGGCCATGCGGGCTGCGAGGCGGCGGCGGCCGCCGCCCGCATGGGCGCGCGCACCGCCCTGGTCACACATCATTTTGCGACAATCGGCGCGATGTCCTGCAACCCGGCGATCGGCGGATTGGGCAAGGGCCATCTGGTTCGGGAAATCGACGCCCTCGATGGCCTGATGGGGCGGGTGGCGGACCGGGGCGGCATCCAGTTTCGCGTGCTGAATCGGCGCAAGGGCCCGGCGGTGCGGGGGCCGCGCGCGCAGGCCGATCGCAAGCTCTACGCCCAGGCGATGCAGGAGGAGATCCGCGCCACTGCCAATCTCGAGATCGTCGAAGGCGAGGCCGACGACCTTCTGCTCGGTGCGGGGCCGCGGGTCTGCGGGGTTCGGCTGGTGGACGGGCGTGAGTTCGGCGTCACCGCGGTGGTGCTGACGACCGGCACATTTCTGCGCGGCCTGATCCACATCGGCGAGCAGCGCACGCCCGCAGGTCGCGTCGGCGAGGCGCCGGCACTCGGGCTCTCCCGCACCCTCGATGGCCTGGGCTTCGTGCTCGGCCGGCTCAAGACCGGGACGCCGCCCCGGCTCGATGGCACCACCATCGACTGGGACCGGGTCGAGATGCAGCCTGGCGATGAGCCGCCGGAGCCGTTCTCGGCCCTAACCGATCGGATCATCAATCCGCAGATCGACTGCGGAATCACGCGGACCACCGATGCGACGCACCGGATCATCCGCGAGAACGTGCACCGCTCGCCCATGTATTCCGGCCAGATCCAGAGCAGGGGGCCACGGTACTGTCCCTCGATCGAGGACAAAATCGTCAAATTCGGCGACCGGGATGGCCACCAGATCTTCCTCGAGCCCGAAGGCCTCGACGATGACACCGTTTATCCGAACGGGATCTCGACGTCGCTGCCCGCCGAGATTCAGAGCGCGCTCGTGGCGACAATCCCGGGCCTGGAACGCACGCGCATGATTCGGCCAGGCTACGCCATCGAATACGATCATGTGGACGCGCGCGAGCTCAAGCCGACCCTGGAGGCGAAGCGCCTCGGGGGTCTGTTCCTGGCCGGGCAAATCAATGGCACGACCGGTTACGAAGAGGCGGCTGCGCAGGGACTCGTGGCCGGCCTCAATGCGTCGGCAGTCGCGGGCGGTCGCCCCGAGATCATTTTCGACCGTGCCGAAGGTTACGTCGGCGTGATGATCGACGACTTGGTCACGCGCGGCGTCACCGAGCCGTATCGCATGTTCACCTCGCGGGCCGAATATCGGCTGACCCTGCGGGCCGACAATGCCGACCAGCGCCTGACGCCCAAAGGGATTGCCCTGGGATGCGTGAGCCCAACCCGGCAGCAGCAGTTCCAGGCCAAGATGGCGAAGCTCGAAGCGGCCACGCGAATCGCAACGACCGTATCGATCACCCCCAATGAGGCGGAGCGCTACGGCTTGAATCTCAACCGTGACGGCCAGCGCCGGACGGCGTTCGAGCTACTGTCGCATCCGACAATCGGGCTTGTCGACGTGGCCCGCATCTGGCCGGAGTTTGCCGGCTTGGACCGAGCCATTGGCGACCAGCTTGAGATAAATGCCAAGTACGCGGTCTATGTCGACCGCCAGGCGGCCGATGTTGCCGCCTTTCGGCGCGACGAGAGCCTCGGCTTGCGCGAGGATCTGGATTTCGGGACGATCCCCGGCCTATCCAATGAGGTACGCCAAAAGCTGGAGTTGATTCGGCCCCGTACCATTGGCCACGCCAGCCGAATAGAGGGGGTCACGCCGGCCGCTCTCACACTGTTGGCGGCTTATATCCGCCGCAAGTCTAAGAGAGGGGTGAAGGCCGGGTGATGTTCCGACCGGATGACACGCAGTCGAGCTCGTCATGGCCGGGAAAACTGCGGCCATGACGAGTCCTCCGGGCCGATACCCTTGAGCCGGGCAGGGGCGAGTGCAACAGATGCCGATCTTGAGGCGGATCGTGCGCGGGCCCTGCGGATTGTACCGGTTTCACGTGAAACGATTGTCCGCCTCGATGCATTCGTGGCGCTCCTGCTGAAGTGGCAACAAATCACCAACCTGGTCGCGCCCTCCACCTTGAGCCACGTGTGGACCCGACATATTGCCGACTCGCTCCAGCTGTTGCGGCTTGCGCCGGAGGCGAGAACCTGGGTCGATCTCGGCTCGGGTGGCGGCTTTCCCGGTCTGGTGCTTGCCTGCGCGTTGCCGGAAATGGGCGGCCGGATCCAGCTGATCGAAAGCAACGCGAAGAAATCAGCCTTTCTGCGCGAAGCCGCACGCGTGCTCGCTGTTCCGGCCCTTGTGCATGGCGCGCGAATCGAGGACTTTACGGCAGGCTTCGACGAATCGGTTGATGTGGTTACGGCCCGAGCGCTGGCGCCGCTCAATGCGCTGCTGACTTATGCGGTGCCCCTGTTGAAAAGCGGTGCGCAGGGCCTGTTTCTCAAGGGCCGAGATGTTGATGCCGAGTTGACCGAAGCCGCTAAATATTGGATTCTCGATGCAGGACTCGTGCCCAGCAAGACCAGCGCGCACGGCCGGATCGTCGTCGTTCGCGCGGCCACGCGGCGGTGATCGGTTTCATGCCGGTGCCGGACGGGGCGCAGACCATGACTGATCCAGACACGATGTTGCCCGGGACTCCCGAGACGGAATCGCCGCTGCGCGTCCTGGCGCTGGCGAACCAAAAGGGCGGCGTCGGCAAGACCACCACTGCGATCAATTTGGGGACCGCGCTGGCAGCGATCGGCGAGAATGTCCTCGTCGTCGACCTCGATCCTCAGGGCAATGCCTCGACGGGCCTCGGCATCGACCGCCGAACCCGCAGCCGTTCCACTTATGACGTCCTCATGGGCGAGGTCCTGTTGCGCGACGCGATCCAGGCCACGTCGGTGCCGCGGCTGCACATCTGTCCGGCCACAATTGACCTCTCCGGGTTCGAGCTTGAGATATCGCACGAAAAGGACCGCGCCTTTCGTCTGCGCAAAGCGCTGTCGACCCTCAATTCCGGGCTGGGGGAGGGCGGCTATACCTATGTCCTGGTGGACTGCCCGCCTTCGCTCAACCTGGTGACCGTCAACGCCATGACGGCGGCAGATTCCATCCTGGTGCCGCTTCAGTGCGAATTTTTCGCCCTGGAGGGTCTGTCGCAGCTCCTCAAGACCATCGAACAGGTGAAGGCGACCCTCAACCCTGGGTTGACCATCCACGGTATCGTGCTCACCATGTATGACGGGCGCAACAACCTCGCCGGCCAGGTGGTCGAGGACGTCCGCGGGTTCATGGGCGAGAAGGTTTATCAGACGATCATCCCGCGCAATGTCCGGGTGTCGGAAGCCCCGTCATACGGCAAGCCCGTGCTGCTCTACGATCTCAAGTGCGTCGGCAGCCAAGCCTACCTGCGGCTCGCGTCCGAAATCATCCAGCGCGAAAAGAGGTTGCGGGCTGCATGAGCACATTGCCAAGCCCCGCCGGCAATTCGCGTTCACGTCGAGAGGTGTGAGTCCCGGGCGCACCGGCATGCGCTGAGTCCGGAGGCCGAGGAAGAATCATGATGGAAGAAGGCAGATCCCGTCTCGGCCGCGGCCTCGCAGCGCTGATCGGCGACGTCGGCGACGAGAATGCCGTGGTCGAACGCACGCGCAGCCAGCGGCGGGTGCCGATCGAGTTTCTCAAGCCCAATCCGCGCAATCCGCGCCGGATGTTTGCCGAATCCGAGCTGGACGAGCTCGCTGCGTCGATCCGCGAACGCGGGATCATCCAACCGATTCTGGTCCGCACCGTGCGCGGCGCAGCGGACGTCTACGAGATCATTGCCGGCGAGCGACGCTGGCGCGCGGCGCAGCGCGCCGGCATGCACGACGTGCCGGTGGTACTGCTCGAGGTGGGCGACCGCGAAGCGCTCGAGCTCGCCATCATCGAGAACGTCCAGCGCACCGATCTCAATGCACTCGAAGAGGCGCTTGGCTATCAGGCCCTGATGGAAGAGTTCGGCCATGGTCAGGACGAGGTGGCGAAAATCGTCGGCAAGAGCCGCCCGCATGTCGGCAACACGTTACGGCTGCTGAAGCTGCCCGATGCCGTCAAGGCTTTTCTGGCGGAGAACAAGATCTCCGCGGGCCATGCCCGCGCACTGCTTGGCCAGCCCGACCCGGAAGCACTTGCCCGCGCGATCGTCGAGAAGGGCCTCAACGTGCGGCAGCTCGAAGCCTTGACCCAGGAACGGGCGAGCAAGGCCGGCAAGGCGTCGAAGCGGGCGCGGCCGCGCGTCGAGAAGGATGCCGACACAGTCGTGCTGGAGAAGCGGCTCTCCGATGCGCTCGGTCTTGTCGTGACCATCGAGCACCGCGGCGATGGCGGCGAATTGCGCATCCGTTATCGCAGCCTCGAGCAGCTCGATGCGGTCATCGGCCGGCTCGAACGGCAGACGTAATTGCGCGCAGGCCGAAACGACCTTATCGGGCCGCAATCTTGACGGCGATCAAGGCGCAGGCGACCGTCGGCGTTTATCAAGCATTGGCCACCGCTGCGCGCGCATTGCGAAACCGCATCGGCAGGCGCACATCTATTCGCGGAGGTCAGGGCGATGAGCGCCGAAGCTCGACATATCGTCTGTCCGCATTGCGACGCGATCAACCGTATTCCGCTCGCCAAGTCGGCGCGGGATGCGAAATGCGGCCGCTGCCATAAGCCCCTGTTCACCGGCGGTCCGATTGCCGTCTCGGCCAAAAGCTTCGCGACCCACATCCAGCACAATGACATCCCGGTCGTCGTCGACTTCTGGGCGGAATGGTGCGGGCCCTGCAAGGCCATGGCCCCGGTCTATGCGCGCGTCGCCGCCGAATTGGAGCCCGGCATACGCTTCCTCAAGGTCGACACCGAGACGGAGCAGGAGCTTGCCGCGCGCTACCAAATCCGCAGCATCCCGACCTTCATGCTGTTCCATAAGGGAGCCGTGGTGGCGCAGCGGGCCGGCGCGGTCGACGCGCAAACGTTGCGCGGATGGCTCGAGCCACACGTGGCGCGGCGCGCGGCCTAGAGACGAGCTACTTGCGGCGCGCCGCGCCGGCGACCGACATCAGGGCGCGGTGCGCGATGGCGTCGGCGACAGCGGGCTGGCGGCGCGCCTCGAGGGCGGCGGCGGCGAGCTGCGCCATGCTGCGTTCGAGGCGCGCTGAGCTCCACGATTTGAGCGCTGCTTCCACCAGTGTCCTGCGCGTGAAATGAACGGGTGGCCGCGCTTCGCTCATGACCTGCTCGAGCGAGGCGCCGCCCTCGATGGCGAGACGCGCCTTGTGCAGCTGCGCCACTTGGCGCACCGCCGCCATCACGATGGAGCCCGGCGCTGTGCCGGCCGTGCGGGTCTTGCCCAACTCGGCCTCGACCTCGCCGTGGCGTCCGGCAAAAGCCAAGTCGACGACGCGGTCGAGGGCAAGCGAGGACGCGTCGGCGACGACTGCAAGAACGTCGTCCAGCTCCACGGTGCGCTCGCCATGCGCATAGAGGACGAGCTTACGGATCTCCATGAGCGAGGCACGGCGATCACTGCCGAGCAAGGGAACGAGCGCCGCCCGCGCGTCCGCCGCGATCGACAGGTCGGCCGCGCGCATCTCCTCGTCGACCAGCCGACCAAGATCGCGCTCGCTGTCCGCATAGCAGGCAACCACCGCGGCGCTCTTGGCGCGCTCGCACGCGACGCGCAGCGGCGCGTTGCGTTTCAAGTCGCCGGCTTCGATCACGACCCGGCAATCGCTGATCTCGATGGCGAGCAGAGCTTCGACGCCGGCCATGATGTTGCGCGCGCCGACGCGCAGATGCACGGCGCGTCGGCCACCGAACAGCGGAACCGTTTGTGCCTCGTCCACGAGGCGCATCGGATCGCCGGCAAGCTCATCGCCGTCGAGACGCACCAGCCCGAACGGATCGCGCGGATCATCGACGCTCGCCCGGATGATCGCCTCGGCGCGCTCGCGCACCAGGCCCAGGTCCGGTCCGAACACCAGCACGACCGGCCGCGTCGGCCGCGCCACGAATGCATCCACCTCGGCGCTCTTCAGGGCGACCATGGAAGGCTCCAGGTATCAGCCCTCATGCAACGTGCTCTCGTCGACCAGCGTGCAGAGCACAGCCTCGAGCCTGCACCGTCGTTCGCGCGCTGGAGAGATCGCAAGGAGCGGCAGCGTCGCTCACGTCCCGGCGACGAAATACGATGCGAGCCGCGACCTGATCTGGTCGGCAACGACTTTGGCGGCGCGTGTCTCGGCGTCGCGTAACGCGCGCGACCTCGCGAACCGCTGTTGCTGGCCGGGAACGTTATAGGTGACACGCGTGGCGGCTTGGCCATTCATCACGGTTTTGCCGGAGCCGATCTCGACCAGGGTGAAGTACGCATCGAGACCGAAATCGTCGAACTCCGGCCGCTGCGTAAGCGGGTCGAGGATCACGGTGTGCGCCGTCGGCACGAGATGAATGGCCAGCCGATGGGTCGGCGGTGCGCTGCCGCTGCCGCCGGTGAGATCGAACACGAGCTCGTTGCGCGTCTCGACGGCGATGCGCGACAGCGCGGTCCCCTTCGGAGCCTTGATCTGGTCGACGTCCACTGCCGCGAGAGCCTCGCGCAGGGCCGACCCGCCGGCCAACGTTCGCTCGCCATATAAAGGCTGAAAGCATGCTCCTGCCATGCCGGCAATCGTCATGGCTGTTGCGAGGCGAATCAGGCGGCGCACGGTCATGTCACGCGACCACATTGACGATCCTCTGCGGCACCACGATGACTTTTTTCGGGGCCTTCCCATTGAGCGCCCTTTGTACCGCATCGAGGGCCAAAACGGCAGTCTGGATTTCCAAATTCGTGGCATCCCGCGCAACCGTCACGTCGGCGCGCTTCTTGCCGTTGACCTGCACCGGCAGGGTGATCGTACTCTCGATCAGGAGCGATTGCTCGACCTTCGGCCACGGCTGCTCGGCCGCGAGACCGCCGGCACCGGCACGTCCGAGCGCCGCCCAGCACTCCTCGGCGAGGTGCGGCATCATCGGATGAAACAGCATCACCAGGATATCGGCCGCTTCGCGCATCGCCCAGGCAAAATCCGGCGTGACGCCGCCATTCGATCCGACATCGCCGATCGCCGCGTTGAGGGCGTTGGCGCATTCATAGATGTGGGCGACGCAACGGTTGAAGCGCAGCTTTTCAATGTCCTCCGACACGTTGGCGAGCGCGCGGTGGGCAGCCTTGCGCACCGCGAGCGCGGCGTCGCCGAATTCCGCCGGCCGGCTTGCCGGCGCCAGGTTGGCGATTTCCGCTGCTTCGCCGACCAATCGCCATAGCCGCTGGACGAAACGCCCGGACCCCTGGACGCCTTCCTCGGTCCAGATCACGTCACGCTCGGGCGGAGAATCGGAGAGCATGAACCAGCGCGCCACATCCGCCCCATAGGTGGCCATGATGTCGTCGGGGTCGACCGTGTTGCGCTTCGACTTCGACATCTTTTCGATTGAACCGATGTTCACTTCTTCGCCGGTGTCAAGCAGGGTCGCTCGACGCTGATCGCCGGTGCCTTCGATATTGATCTCCGACGGCATGGCGAAGGTGCCATCCGCCTTTTGATAGGTCTCGTGCACCACCATGCCCTGGGTGAACAGGCCGGCGAACGGTTCATCGATGCCGATGTGACCGCACGTCATCATCGCCCGCGTGAAGAACCGGCTGTAGAGCAGGTGCAAGATCGCGTGCTCGATGCCGCCGATGTACTGATCGACCGGCAGCCAGGCATCGGCCATCGGTCGGTTGGTCGGTGCGGTCGTGATCCATGGATCGGTGAAGCGCACGAAGTACCAGGACGAATCAACGAACGTGTCCATGGTATCGGTCTCGCGACGAGCGGCACCCCCGCACGCCGGACAGGCAACGTGCTTCCAGGTGGGGTGACGATCGAGCGGGTTTCCGGGTCGATCGAAGGTGACGTCGTCGGGCAACTCGACCGGCAAGTCTTGCTCCGGCACCGGCACCACGCCGCAGGCGTCGCAATGGATGATCGGAATTGGGCAGCCCCAATAGCGCTGGCGCGAGATGCCCCAGTCGCGCAGGCGGAAATTGACCTGTCGCTGGGCGACCGGCTCATTGCCGCGCATCTGATTTTCCAGAAGCTTGGCCACCTCGTCTTTCGCCTGCTCGACCGTCATGCCGTCGAGGAAGCGCGAATTGATCATGAACCCGTCGCCGTCATAGGCCGTGTCGGTGATGACGAAGTCTTTGGGATCGACGCCCGGCGGGCATACGACCGGGGTCACGCCGAGGCCGTATTTATTGACAAAGTCGAGGTCGCGCTGGTCATGCGCCGGGCAGCCGAAGATGGCGCCGGTCCCGTATTCCAGCAGGATGAAATTCGCCACGTACACCGGGAGCTTCCAATCCGGATCGAATGGATGGACCGCTTTAATTCCGGTGTCGAAGCCGTTCTTCTCCGCGGTCTCGATGATTTCCTGCGCAGTCCCGTGGCGCTTGCATTCGGCAATGAAGTCGGCGAGCGCGGGGTTGTCCTTGGCTGCCGCAGTGGCAAGAGGATGATCGGGCGCAATGCCGACGAACTTTGCTCCGAACAGCGTGTCGTGGCGCGTCGTGAAGACCTTGAGCTCGCTCTCGCGGTTCGGCGCGGTTGCGGGATCGAGCGCGAAGCGGATCAACAACCCCTCGGAGCGGCCGATCCAGTTCTTCTGCATGACGCGCACCTTCTCGGGCCAGCGCTCGAGCCGGTCCAACGCATCGAGAAGATCCTGGGAAAAGGCCGTGATCTTGAAGAACCATTGAGTCAATTCGCGCTGCTCGACGATCGCATTCGATCGCCAACCGCGCCCGTCGATGACCTGCTCGTTGGCGAGCACGGTCTGGTCCACCGGATCCCAGTTGACTTTGGACTGCTTGCGTTCGACCAGGCCGGCGCGCAGGAAATCGAGGAACATCTTCTGCTGGTGCCGATAATAGCCCGGATCGCAGGTCGCGATCTCGCGACTCCAGTCGATGGAGAGGCCCATCGACTTGAGCTGCCCTTGCATCGTGGCGATGTTGTCGTAGGTCCACGCCTTGGGATGGACCTTGCGCTCGATCGCGGCGTTCTCGGCCGGCATCCCGAATGCATCCCAGCCCATGGGGTGCAGCACGTTGAACCCCATCGCGCGCTTGTAGCGCGCCACCACGTCGCCCATCGTATAGTTGCGCACGTGGCCCATGTGGATGCGGCCCGACGGATACGGGAACATCTCGAGCACGTAGTATTTCGGCCGCGGGTCGTCGTTCGCGGTGGCGAAAATGCGCCGCTCGTCCCACACCTTCTGCCAGCGCGGCTCGGCCTCGCGGACATTGTAACGCTCAGGGGTCATCATTGCCGTCAGCGTCTGTCGAGATCGCAGCGGAGTCGCGCAGGACAGATTCGCGCGGCCGCATTGATGCCGTTACGATCTAGCATATGGCAATGCCGGTGGGTCAACGCCCAGCGCATCAACTGCGCACGAGGAAGTGATAAGTCAGGGCGCTGCGATGATCAGAACCGGCGGTGCGGCTTGCGCATTCCTGCGCTACTGTGAGGGCGCGTCCCGCGCCGTTCAGGAGTTCGCCATGGGCCGAACTGTTCTGTCCGCATTGTTTGCGGCCGTCGTCTGGATTTTCCCGGTCGCCGCCCAGGAGGCGAAACCCGAAGGGCCCGCGAGCAACTCGCTCGACGAGCTGGTCTCGGCAGTGGTGCGCATCAAGACCTTCATCAATCCCGACGGGCGCACGGTCGACAATCTGGGCCGCGAGCGCGACGGCTCCGCCATCCTGATCGACAACGACGGATTGGTTCTCACCATCGGTTATCTCATGGTCGAAGCCCATGCGGCCGAACTCACCACCAATGCCGGCCGCAAAGTGCCGGCCGACGTCGTCGGCTACGACCACGAGACGGGCTTCGGTTTGCTGCGGGCGGTGGAGCCGCTGCGGCTCAGGCCGCTGGCGTTCGGCAAGTCCGCCGCCCTCAAGCATGGCGATCCGGTGCTGGTTGCGAGCCACGGCGGCTCCGGCATGGTGGCGCCGGCCTATGTGGTCGCCAAACGCGAATTTGCCGGCAACTGGGAGTACCTGCTGGACGAGGCGATCTTCACGGCGCCGCCACATCCGGCCTGGAGCGGCGCCGCGCTGATCAGCCAGGAAGGCAAGCTGGTGGGCATCGGTTCGCTCATCGTCGGCGATGCCGCCGGAGGCGGGGACAGCACCCCCGGAAACATGTTCGTGCCGATCGATCGGTTGCCGCCGATCCTGGGCGACCTCATTGCCGATGGCCGCGTTTCGGGAGCGCAACATCCCTGGCTCGGCGTTGCGGCCAACGAGCTGCACGGGCGGCTGTTCGTCAGCCGGTTGACGCCGGGCGGTCCGGCCGAACAGGCGGGCCTGCAGCGCGGCGACATCATTATCGGGGTGAATGGCGAGAAGGCGAACACGCTCGCGGATTTCTACCGCAAGGTCTGGCATCAGGGCGGTGCTGGCGTCACCATTCCGCTCGACGTATTGCAGAACAATGAGGTGCGCCGCATCGACGTCAAATCGATGAACCGGCTCGACCATCTGAAGCTGAAGTCAACATTTTGACCACGCGGCCTGCCCGCACGCTGGCGACCTGGACACCGCTCCCGCGTGAGCACCTGGGCCGCGATCTGGCCATGTCAATCAACCGTTGAGTAATACTAAAAGTGAATATGGATTTCAGTTCTTGGGCCCACGCGGGCCACTATGTGCCGGACCACATTGGCCGCCACTGCGACACACCCTGCCGTTGGCTGCAGACCGGGCCGGGCGATATGCACGAAGACGGCACTGCCGCGGCCGGCGACGCGCGGCCGGGTGTTGTGGTCGAGCTCGATGATGAGGTCGTAGAGCTGGTCGTTGCGCCAGAGCCGATCGCCCACGGCGCCGGGCAGCAAGCGGATCGGCCGGTTGTAGCGCCGGTCGGCCGGATCCTCGCACCACGCGTCGTCAGCCTTGATGCGCCGCACCGGCAGCAGGGTCCGCGGTCGCGTGATGCGGTCCGCGCGCCACCACAGCCGCCGCAACCGGAAGCGTCCGCGCGGCGTGGCCCCGTCGCCTTCGCGCTTGTTGGCTTTGATGCCGCCGCGCCCGAGCGCCACCGGCAGCGTCAGCGGGCCTGCGAGCAGCCAGCCGCGTCGGCGATCGCCGGCGCCGGCGCGCACCCGCAGCGTCGCCAAGGACGTGCGCTTTATGCCATCGTTCGCCCGCTTATCGGCCACATTAAATCCCTTTTAAACCCGCGAGTGCCGCCAATGCCGCACCCGCTAATGCCTGCGATTTGAAGTTCCTACACTGCTTGCGGCAAGCTCGTTTAGGAACTTTCAAAATCGAAAGCGGCATCAGAATCATACACTTGCTCATGCCACTTTGCTTCCGAAGTTCGCGTCAAAGGGGTGCTGCGACGTGTCATGCACTTCGGAAGCGGGGCACTCGCGCGGCTTGCTCTTTTTCTCCCGAATGCTCTACTTCGCGCAACGCCATATTCGCGGCTTTGAGACGAAGGCTTGAGCCATGAGCAATGCCCGGACGATCCTGATCGTCGATGACGACGCGGAGCTGTCCAACGCGCTGGTCGAGCAGCTCGCGTTGCACGAGGAATTCGAGGCGATCGCCGCCGACAATGCCGCCAAGGGCATGCAGGCGGCAAGGAACGGCCACGTGGATCTCGTCATCATGGATGTCGGCCTTCCCGACGTGGACGGACGCGAAGCGGTGCGGATTCTGCGCAAGAACGGCTTCAAGGCGCCGATCATCATGCTGACAGGTCACGATACCGATTCCGATACCATCCTGGGCCTGGAGTCGGGCGCCAACGACTACATAACCAAGCCGTTCCGCTTTGCGGTCCTGCTTGCCCGCATCCGGGCGCAGCTGCGCCAGCATGAGGCGAGCGAGGATGCGGTGTTCACCATCGGGCCTTACACCTTTCGCCCGAGCTCGAAGCTCCTGGCCAATGCAAAAGGTAACAAAGTGCGCTTGACCGAGAAGGAGACGGCAATCCTGCGCTACCTCTATCGCGCTGGGCAGCGCCCGGTTTCGCGCGAGATCCTGCTGCAGGAAGTGTGGGGATACAATTCCGGCGTTACCACCCACACGCTGGAAACCCATATCTACCGGCTGCGCCAGAAGATCGAGCGCGACGCGGCGAATCCAGGAATCCTGGTGACCGAGGCCGGAGGTTACAAGCTCGTCCCATGAGGCTCCTGGCCGACAAATCGGACCGGTCGCATTCGGCGACAGTAGTCGGCTGCGCAATTGCGATCTCGGCTCGTCGCCAGGAACGATACCGTGCACGTCTGCTGCGCCGTGACGAGACTGGCTTCTGATGAGCCTCGAAGACGATATTTCGTTTTTCGAGCGCGTTCCGACGCTGGCTCTGCTCGGTCGCGAGCCGTTGCGCATCCTGGCGATCGGCGCCGAGAACCGCTACGTCCACGAGGGTGATGTTCTGTTTCGCGAAGGCGAAACGGCAGACGCTGGCTATGTGGTCCAGGAAGGCTCGTTCACGCTCACATGCGAGCGTTTTGCTGGCGGGCAATCAGTCATCGTCGGCCCGGGCGCGCTGCTCAGCGAGCTTGCTCTGCTAACCGAAACAGTGCGCCTCGTCACCGCGACGGCGACCGAACCGTCCGCGGTCGTGCGCATTCCACGCAAGCTGTTTCTCAAGATGCTCGAAGGTTATCCGGATGCCGCACGGCGGCTGCGCGAGGTGCTCGCCATGCGCGCCGAGCAAGCGATGCGTGACATCGATACGGTACGGCCGATCTTCGATGAAGCTCACGGGCAAAAGTGAATGACGGCGCGCCTCACAATTCCATTGTCGCCGTCACCGGCACATGGTCCGACGGACGCGCCCAGCCGCGTGCCTCCTTACTCACCGTCACGCGCGCCATGCGGTCGGCGAGGGCCGGCGCGACCCAGATGTGGTCGAGGCGGCGACCTTTGTCGACGGCGGCCCAATCGGGCGCGCGATAGCTCCACCACGTGAACAGCTTGGCCGGCGCCGGCGTGAAATGGCGCGTGGCGTCGATCCAGGAGCCGGCTTGCAGCACGGCCGTGAGTTTCTCGCACTCGATCGGGGTATGCGAGACGACGCGGAGGAGCTGCTTGTGGCTCCAGACGTCGTGCTCGAGCGGCGCGACGTTGAGGTCGCCGACCAGAATGGCGCGGGCGCTGCCGTGGCAGCGGAGCTCGGCGCACTCGCGCATCTCGTCGAGAAACGAGAGCTTGTGGGCGAATTTGGGATTGACGCCGGGGTCGGGCTCGTCGCCGCCAGCCGGGACGTAGAAGTTATGCAGCGTGACAGGGTCGCGCAAGCCGGCGCGCTCGCCCAGGGTCGCCGCAATATGGCGCGAGTCGGTCTTGCCGCAGAAGCCGCGCACCGAGACGGCGTCGAACGGCAGGCGCGAGAGCACGGCGACGCCGTGATAACCCTTCTGGCCGTTGAGCGCGACGTGCTCATAGCCGAAGCGCTTGAGACGCCGGAGCGGGAAACGGTCGTCCGGACACTTGGTTTCCTGCAGACACAGAATGTCCGGCCGCATCGCCTTGATGAACTTGGCGACGAGATCGATGCGCAGCCGCACCGAATTGATGTTCCAGGTGGTAATGGTCAGACGCATGTCGGCAAGTAGCGAAAAGCGAATAGGGAAGGCAAGCGGCGCCGGCGATTTCCCGGTTCTATTCGCTATTCGACTTGCTATTCGCCAAGCTACTGCAGGTACCGGGTATAATCGATCTTGAACAAGCTCGGGTCCGGCTTCTGCTTGGGATCCAGATTATACAACGCGACCGTCGTGTCGTAGCCTTGCGGATCGGTAACGGTCCACTGACGCAGCTGGAAATCGCGCACCCCGAACATCACCATCACGCGATGGGTGCCGCCGAGCGTCTGCCGCTCCTCGATGACCACGATCGCGAAAGTATCGTCGGACGAGACGCTGACCACATTGGTATCCTTGAAGAGATCGACGCGATCGGCCACGAGGAAACGCAGCGGCGTCTGCGACAGCGGGATATAATTCTGAGTGGCGAGATTGCGGTCGCGCACCGCAACGGTGGTACCGTCGGAGATCACCTCGATTGGGCTCGGCGGATTGTACTCGAAGCGAACCCGGCCGGGCTTCTGCAGATAGAATTTGCCTTCCGTGCGGCCGCCGTCCGGGCCGATCTGCACGAAGTTGCCCACCAGCGTATTGAGGCCGGAGAGATAGCCGTTCGCGCGCTCAACCAGCGCCCGCTGGGCGTTGTCGAACGGAGGTGCGCCCCCTTTCGCGGCGCCTGCGGTTGCAACCTGCGGGAGCGCGGCAGGAGGAGCGGGTGGGGTCGGGGCCGCCTGCGCAATTGTGCGCGTATTCGGGGCAGTTGCCCGGTTCTGTTTGACGGGCGCGGGGGGTGTTGCGCGCGAGCGCGTGTGTGGGGCCGGTACGGGCATTGGCACCGTTTCTGCGAGCGCGGCAGGGTCCGTCGCCAGAAGGCCGCCCAGAACCGCGCCAATAACGGCCAGCCCATGTCGGCTGCGCATTACCATTCTCCCCAAGTCACACCCATCGTTGCTGCCTAGCTGCGTCCTGTGGCGATTTCGCGGCCCCAGCCGCCGCCAATCCTAATCGTCGTCGCCGCCCATCAGGATCTCGCGTTTGCCGGCGTGATTGGCCTGACCAACGACGCCTTCCTGCTCCATGCGCTCCATGATGGACGCGGCGCGATTGTAGCCGATCTGCAGGCGGCGCTGGATATAGCTGGTCGAGGCCTTGCGGTCGCGCAGCACGATTTGCACCGCTTGGCTGTAGAGATCACCGGCACTGTCCTCCGCTCCCATGGCGGTCGCGTCGAACACCGCACCGTCCTCGCCCTCTTCCTCCCCGCCGGCCGTGACCGCCTCGAGATACTGCGGCGCGCCTTGCGCCTTGAGGTGATGGACGATCTTCTCCACCTCCCCGTCGGAGACGAACGGACCGTGGACGCGGCTGATGCGACCGCCGCCCGCCATGTAGAGCATGTCGCCCTGGCCGAGCAGCTGCTCGGCGCCCTGCTCGCCCAGGATGGTGCGGCTGTCGATCTTCGACGTGACCTGGAACGAGATGCGGGTCGGGAAGTTCGCCTTGATGGTGCCGGTGATGACGTCGACCGACGGGCGCTGGGTTGCCAGGATCACGTGGATGCCGGCGGCGCGCGCCATCTGCGCCAGGCGCTGGATCGCACCCTCGATATCCTTGCCGGCGACCATCATCAGGTCGGCCATCTCGTCGACGATCACGACCACATAGGCCAGAGGCTCGAGCTCGAGCTGTTCCTCCTCGTAGATGGCTTCCCCGGTCTCCTTGTCATAGCCGGTATGGACCGTGCGGGTGAGCGTCTCGTCGCGCTCCGCGGCCTCGGCCAGCCGCGCGTTGTAGCCGTCGATGTTGCGCACACCGAGCTTCGCCATCTTCTTGTAGCGATCCTCCATCTCGCGCACGGCCCACTTCAGTGCGACCACCGCCTTCTTCGGGTCGGTGACGACCGGCGTGAGCAGATGCGGGATCGAGTCGTAGACAGAGAGCTCCAGCATCTTCGGGTCGACCATGATCAGCCGGCAATTTTCCGGCTTGAGGCGGTAGACCAAGCTCAAGATCATCGTGTTGATGGCGACCGATTTGCCCGAGCCCGTCGTTCCGGCGATCAGGAGGTGCGGCATCCGCGTCAAATCGACGATCACCGGATCGCCGCCGATGGTCTTGCCGAGGCAGAGCGGCAGCTTGGCGGCCGTGTCGGCGTAGTCCTCAGAAGCCAGGAGCTCGCGCAGATAGACTTTTTCCCGCTTCGGATTGGGCAGCTCGATACCGATGGCGTTGCGGCCCGGCACCACGGCGACGCGCGCCGAGAGCGCGCTCATGGAGCGGGCGATGTCGTCGGCCAGCCCGATGACGCGGGACGTTTTGATCCCCGGCGCGGGCTCGAGCTCGTACAATGTGACCACGGGGCCGGGATGGGCGTTGATGATTTCGCCGCGTACGCCGAAGTCCTGCAGCACGCCCTCGAGCGCGGTCCCGGTTTCCTTGATGGCGGCTTGGTTGGGGGCATAACGCTCGCTGGCTTTCGGCGCCGCCAGCAGGCTGAGTTGCGGCAGCTCATAGTCGTCGCTCTTGCGCGAGGGGCGCGGGCGCGGGCGGCTGGCCCTGCGCGCCGTGCGCTGCACCGGCTCCTCCTCGTCCTCCTCCTCGCCCTCCTCTTCGGTCTCGCTTTCGACGGAGGACGCGGGATCACCCACACGCGGCTCGACGCGCGCCCGTCGGGTACTGCCGGCCGGAAGCCATGAAGCCCACCAGAACAGAAAACGGCTGATGCGTGCCTTGAGGCTGAGGATGCCGTGATAGACGAGGCCGACCAAGACGAAGCCGCCTTCGAACCAGCCGGTGCGCTCGGGCGCAACCTCGTCGTCTTTCTCGGCCGGGCTGCGGGCGCCAAGTCCGCAGGCGAAGGCCAGCGCGGCAATCGCCGCGGCGCCGGTCAGGACGGCGCTGGCTAGGCGGCCGATGCCCCATAAGGGTGCGCCGACCAGCATGGCCGGAAAGCGCAGCACGGCATCGCCGATGACGCCGCCGAGGCCGGTGGGCAGTGGCCAGCGCGGACTCGTGGGCAGACAGGAGGCGAAGGCGGCGGCGAGAACGGCGCCCACCAGCCACAACGCCAGCCGCATGCGTTCGCGATCGAATTCCCGATGCACGACCAGACGGCACCCCCAAATCGCGACCGGCAGGACCACGGCGACGGCGGCAATCCCGAAGAGCTGCATCAGGAGATCGGCGGCGATCGCCCCCGGGAAACCCAGCAGGTTTCGTACCGGGGACGACGTGGCGTGGCTGAAGCTCGGATCGCGGACCGACCACGTCGCCAGCGCGAGGCCGAGCGCGACGGCGAGCGCTACCAGGACGAAGCCGCCGCACTGGCGGACGCGGCGGCCGATCACGCCGCGCAGGTCGTCGGACACAAGCCCGACCACATCGACGGTGCGTCTCAACGCGTACATGCGAAGCCCCTCTTACCCCAGCACGGCAACGAGGCGGTGCAGCGCCTCGGCCGTGGTCTCCCTGTCATGCACCATCGCGACGCGAACGTAGCCGGCGCCGGGATTGCTGCCGTCGGGATGCTGGCGGGCGAGATAGCGGCCGGGGATGACGCGTAGTCCGGCCTCGCGCCACAGTTTCACGGTCGCCGTCTCGTCGCCTCCCCGTGCCGTCACGTCGAGCCACAGATAGAACCCCCCGGCCGGACGACGGTAACCGAAACGGTCGCCCAGGATCTGGTCGGCGAGATCGAATTTCTGCCGGTAGAGCGTCCGGTTCTCCTCCACGTGGGTTTCGTCCCCATAGGCCACGACCGCCACCTCCTGGGCCGGGACCGGGACTTGGGGCGCCGCGATGTTGCGCAGCTCGATGAACTGGGCGAGGAAGTGCTTGTCGCCGGCCGCGAAGCCCACCCTCAAGCCGGGAAGATTCGAGCGCTTCGACAGCGACTGGAACACCACCACATTGGCAAAATCCTCGCCCGCCACTTCCAGCATGCCGGCAGGCGGTTCGTGCGAGTAGATCTCCGAGTAGCACTCGTCGGCAAAGAGCAGGAAGCCGAAGCGCCGGGCGAGCGCGATGAGGCGCTTGAGATAGTCGCGGGTCGCGACCGCGCCTTGCGGATTGGAGGGCGAGGCGAGGTACATAGCCACTGTGCGCCCGAGCAGCGCAGGGTCGAGCGCATCAAGATCAGGCAGGAAGCCGCCCTCCTTTTTGGCCGCGAGGTAGACCGGCTCGCAGCCGGCCACGGCGGCTCCGGCCCCATAAGCGGCATAGAACGGGTTCGGAATGAGGATCGCGGGCGCCCCGGCTCGCGGGGCGACGAATCGCTTCGCCGTGACGGCGGCGAGGAACAGGCCCTCGCGGCTGCCGTTGAGGACCAGGACCTCGCTGTCGAAATCGGGCAGCCGCGGCAGCGCATAGCGCGCCTGCAGCCAGGCGGCGGCGGCGTGGCGGAAGCGTTCGGTGCCCTTGTTGGCCGGATAGCGGCCGAAATCCTGCAGGTGGGCGGCAAGCACGGGCCCGACGAATGCCGGAACCGGATGCTGCGGCTCCCCGACCGATAGGTTGATGGCCGGCTTACCCGGCGCGAGGTCGGCCAACAGCTCCGCCAGCCGCACGAACGGCGAACGCGCAGCGGCCCGGGCGGGCGGGGAAGGGATCGGTTCGGGTTTGCTCATCGCTGAGGTGCTTACGGCGTCGCCCGCCGCCTCGTCCACCATAGAAGCGGCGAGGTTAAGACGCGATTAACCATCGGGGGCTGCGCGAGACATGATGTGTTCCGAAGGCGGCGGGAGTTCTACCGAGGTTTCGTATGGTTGAGCAAACAGTGCAGGGAGAGCCTCCCATCACCCGCTGCTGCATCGTGGGCGGCGGGCCCGCCGGCATGATGCTGGGCTTTCTGCTCGCCCGCGCCGGCATCGACGTCGTCGTCCTCGAGAAACACAAGGACTTCTTGCGCGATTTTCGCGGCGATACCATCCATCCCTCGACGCTCGAGATCATGCACGAGCTGGGACTGCTCGAAGAGTTTCTCAAGCTGCCGCACCAGGAAGTGCGCCATCTCACCGGCCAGATCGGCGACGCGCAGGTGCGGATCGCGGATTTTTCCCACCTGCCGACCACGTGCAAGTTCATTGCGCTCATGCCGCAATGGGATTTCTTGAATTTCCTTGCCGTTCGACGCGAGCGCTATCCGGGCTTCCAGCTGCGCATGGAGGCGGAGGTCACGGACCTCGTGCAGGACGGCGAGCGCGTCGTCGGCGTGCGTGGCAACGATCCGACAGGTACCTTCGAGATTCGTGCGCATGTGGTGATCGGCGCTGACGGACGCCATTCGGTTGTCCGCGCGCGTGGGGGCCTCGAGGTCGACGACCTTGGTGCTCCCATGGACGTCTTGTGGATGCGGCTGCCGCGGCGTGCCGAGGACGGAGAGGAAACTTTGGGCCGCATCGAGATCGGCCGCCTGTTCGTGCGGCTGAACCGCGGCGACTATTGGCAATGCGCGCTGGTCATCCCGAAGGGCAGCGCCGAGGAGATCCGGCGTCGTGGATTGCCGGCGTTTCGCGATACGATCGCCGAAGTCGCGCCGTTCGCGCGCGATCGCCTGCACGAGCTGAAAAGCTGGGATGACATCAAGCTGTTGACGGTGACGGTCGACCGCGTACGCCAATGGTATCGGCCGGGGCTTCTGTGCATCGGCGATGCCGCTCATGCGATGTCGCCGATCGGCGGAGTCGGCATCAACCTCGCCATCCAGGACGCGGTGGCGGCCGCAAATGTCCTGGCTGATCCGCTGGCGCACGGCACCGTGAGCGTCGACCACCTGCGCGCAGTCCAGCGGCGGCGTGAGTTTCCCACGCGGGCGACGCAATGGCTTCAGCTCACCGTCCAGAATCGGTTTTTGCGCGGCGTGCTGGCCGGCACGACGAAACCGGCGGTGCCGTGGCCGCTGCGGCTCATGCAACGACTGCCTGTCCTGCAACGCATCCCGGCGCGCCTGATCGGAGTCGGGATCCGGCCGGAGCATGTGCGGACGCGGGCGAAAAGCGAATAGCGAAAGGCGAGTGGCGAATAGCGAATAGCGAATAGCGAATAACGAATAGAAGAGAAAACGCCGCTGCCATTCGGCCCCTCGCCTCGCCAGCGAAATGAGAGAGGCCCCGGATTGCTCCAGGGCCTCCCGACGGAAGGGGCGGTGCCGGGTCTTCCGCCCCCGCCGTTGTCTGCAGCGGGGCTAGCTCTGCACCGTTTCGCCGTGCAGGGCGAAGTCGAGGCCCTCGCGCTCGACCTCTTCCTCGACGCGCAATCCGATGATGACGTCGATCACCTTGAGGATGATCAGGCTGACGACCGCGCAGTAGACGAACACGATCACGATGCCCTTGACCTGGTTGATGACCTGAGCCGCGTTGCCTTCGAGCAGGCCGGCGGTTCCGCCATACTGCTCGACCGCGAACACCCCGGTCAGCAGCGCGCCGACGATGCCGCCGACCGCATGGATGCCGAAGGCGTCGAGCGCGTCGTCGGCTCCCAGCATGTGCTTGAGACCGGTCGTGCCCCAGTAGCACAGCACACCGGCGGCGATGCCGATCACCAGTGCGCCCGCGGGACCGACAAATCCGGAAGCCGGCGTGATGGCGACGAGCCCGGCCACCGCGCCGGAGCAGATGCCGACGACGGTCGGCTTGCCGCGCGCTGCCCATTCCACGAACATCCACGTGAGCGCCGCCATGGCAGTGGCGATCTGCGTCACCAGCATGGCCATGCCGGCCTGCATTCCCGCCGTGACGGCCGAACCGGCATTGAAACCGAACCAGCCGACCCACAGCAGCGAAGCGCCGATGAAGGTCAGCACCATGTTGTGGGGCGGGGCTATCTCCTTGCGCTTGCCGAGGCAGATCGCTGCCATCAGCCCGGCCACGCCGGCATTGATATGCACGACCGTGCCGCCGGCGAAGTCGAGAACCTTGGTCCACGCATCGGCGTTGCCGGCTGCCAGGAATCCGTCCGGCCCCCACACCCAGTGCGCAATCGGGGCGTAGACCAGAATGGCCCACAGGCCGATGAACCACAGCATGGCGGAGAATTTCATCCGCTCCGCAAAGGCGCCGGCGATCAGGGCCGGGGTGATGATCGCAAAGGTCAGCTGAAAGCAGATATAGACCGTCTCGGGGATCGTCGCCGCCAGCGGGTTGGGATTGCCGATGCCCTTGGAAATGTCGCTCAGAATCCCGTGCAGGAAGGCGCGATCGAGCCCGCCGATGAACGGCGTTCCGCCGCGGAAGGCGAGGCTGTATTCGCAGATGACCCACAGGATGGTGACCAGGGAGGTGATGGCGAAGCTCGTCATCACCGTGTCGCCCACGTTTTTCTTGCGCACCATGCCGCCGTAGAACAGACCAAGGCCCGGAATGGTCATCATCAAGACGAGCGCCACCGAGGTGAGCATCCAGGCGGTGTCGCCTGAGTTCGGCGTGCATTTCTCTTGGGTCTTGGCATCGCAGGCCGGGGCAGGAGCGTCGGCGGGCGCCGCTGCAGGCGCCTCGGTAGTGGCGGCCGGCGCCTGCGCGAACGACGGCTCGACGACCAGCACACTGACAAAGGCAGCGAGGATCAGTCCGCACGCGAGAGCCACGAGCCCCGCACCGGAGAATTTCTTGAACGTCATGGTATTGCTCCTGTCCGAGAGAATGGGGCGAGGCTTAGAGCGCCGCGGCATCGGTCTCGCCGGTGCGGATGCGGACGGCTTGGTCGAGGCCGAACACGAAGATCTTGCCGTCGCCGATCTGGCCGGTTTTGGCCGTAACGGTGATCGTGTCGACGACCTTGTCGACTTGGTCGGACGGAACCGCCACTTCGATCTTCAGCTTGGGTAGAAAGCTCACGGCGTATTCGGTGCCGCGATAAATTTCCGTATGGCCCTTCTGGCGCCCATATCCCTTGACTTCAGTGACGGTCATCCCGTGCACGCCGATCCCGGTCAGGGCGTCGCGGACCTCGTCGAGCTTGAATGGCTTGATGATGGCCATGACAATTTTCATCGGTGAATCCCCGCTTGTCCGGTCACGCAGAACGCTGACCGGCATCTTTGACGGGCAGCCCGCGCCAAGGCCGCGCGCCGCCGGGAATGCCTAATCAAGCCGCGTGCCAGTCCGCGTCCGGCGCTTCAAAACCCTGTCGCCACTGCGTGTTTTTCCCGACGCCGGGTCCCGGCGGGGACGGTGCGTCGGCTGCCCGCATAAAGACTCGCCAAGAGTGCACAATTTTTAATCAGGCGCGCGACATGCGGACCGCCCTCCCGCGTTGCGCCCCCGAAATCCGCTTCGGCAGTGGCGATCTGCCGCCATCATCGCCAGCATAGCGCGCGACGATGTTCCCGAGTGCCAGCGGGCATGATCCCGCGCGGACCAATCACGAGTGGATCGATTCTCCGTGCAGCGCGATGTCGAGACCGCTGCGCTCGGTCTCGTCATTGACCCGCAGAGGAACGAACGCGTTGATGGCTTTGAGGATCACGAAGGTGGCGACGCCCGACCAGAGGAGAACGGCGACGATCCCGTAGACTTGGTACAGCAACTGCTTGCCATTGCCCTCGATGAGGCCGGCAGTTTCGCCGACCGCGGCGGCGGCAAAGATGCCGGTGAGGAATGTGCCGGTCGCGCCGCCGACGCCGTGCACGCCGAACACGTCGAGCGAATCGTCGTAGCCGCACCGGAGCTTGAGTTTGGTGCAGGCCCAGAAGCAAAACGTGCCGGCGATCAGGCCGATGACAACCCCGTGCCAGGGCAATACGAAACCGGACGCCGGCGTGATGGTGCCGAGACCGGCGACCGCGCCCGAGATCATGCCGAGCACCGACGGCTTGCCGCGCGTCCACCATTCGAGAAACATCCACGTCATCGCGCCGGTGCTGGCGGCCAGGTGCGTCGCCACGATGGCGAAGCCCGCGCGCGAGTTGGCGCCCAGCGCCGAGCCGCCGTTGAAGCCGAACCAGCCGACCCACAACAAGCCGGTCCCGATCACCGCCATGGACAGGTCATAGGGCGCGAGATTCTCCGAGCCGTAGCCGCGCCGAGCGCCGAGCACCAGGGCCGCCACCAGGCCGGCGATCCCGGCATTGAGGTGCACGACCGTGCCACCGGCGAAATCGAGAATGCCCGGCTTGTTCTCGCCCGGCGTCAGCCAGCCGCCGCCCCATACCCAGTGGGCGATCGGCACATAAACGATGAGCAGCCAAAGCACGCAGAACCAGACAAAGGCCGAGAAGCGCATGCGGTCGGCGACCGAGCCAGCGACGAGCGCCACGGTAATGATCGCGAACGTCATCTGGTAAATCATGAAAACAGCTTCCGGACTCGTCTTGGCGGCCGGATGGACCGCGTCCATGCCCATGCCGGCGAGGAACAGCCGCTCCATGGTGCCGATCAGCGCGCCTTCGCCGGTGAACGCCAGCGAATATCCGATAGCGAACCACAGCACCGAGCAGACGCCGACCGCCGCCACCGTCTGGGCCATCGTGGCAAGCACGTTCTTCTTGCGCACCATGCCGGCGTAGAACAGCGCCAGGCCCGGAATGCTCATCATCAGCACGAAGCCGGTCGCCGCGATCATCCATGCGGTGTCGCCGCTGTCGATCTTGGGTGCTGCTGCCTCGGCTAATGCCGGCTCGGCCAGAGCCAGCGTGGCAAGCGATGCGCTCGCGAGCGCGACGATGGCCGATAGAAGGCTTCGCGGTATGGCCGGTCTCATCGTAGTTCCCCCCTGAAAATGGCCGATCGAATCGCGGGCTGTTGGCGTAGCGTCTTCCTGCCGGCGAGCCGCGATGCGGGCTCGCGCAACATCTGCCCCGGACGTCGGGGCGGGTCGGTCGTCAAAGCGCGTCGGTGTCGGTCTCGCCGGTGCGGATACGGACCGCCTGGGTGAGCTCGCTCACGAAAATCTTTCCGTCACCGATCTGGCCGGTCTTGGCCGCCGTGGTGATGGCATCGACGACCTTGTCGATGCGGTCCGAGGGCACCGCCACCTCGATCTTCACCTTGGGCAGGAAATTCACGGCGTATTCGGCGCCACGGTAGATCTCGGTATGGCCTTTCTGACGACCGTAGCCTTTGACTTCCGAGACGGTCATGCCGCTGATGCCAAGCTGCGTGAGCGCGTCGCGCACGTCCTCGAGCTTGAACGGCTTGATGATGGCAATGACAAGCTTCATGCGATCCCCCAGCGGCAGCGTGGACGCCAACGAAATTCCGGTATGCCTACAATACCGTCAACCGGCGACAAGATTAAGCACCTTCATTGCCGCAACGATGCGCAGGAAGCTTATCCTGTGGGCAAGTGGGCAGAGACTATGCGTCCCACGCGGGCGCGCGCCCGGCCGGATTGGCGATCCGGCTGCCGGGCCGCTTCAGCGCGTTGATCTCGCCCATGTCCTCATCGGTCAGCACGAAATCGAAAATGTCGATGTTTTCCGCGATGCGCTGCGGATTGGACGAACGCGGGATGGGAACGATTCCCCGTTGGATCGCCCAGCGTAGCGCGACCTGGGCGATCGTCTTGCCGTGGCGGCGCCCGATCGCGGCGAGAATCGGGTCGTGCATCAGACGGCCGCGTCCGAGCGGGCAATGGGCGGTGACGACGAGCCCACGGCGACGGCAGGCGTTCGTGATCGTCGACTGATCGAGATATGGATGATGCTCCACCTGATCGGTGAGCAGCGGCTCGGGGCAGAGACGGAGCGCTTCATCGACGAGCGCGACGGTGAAATTGGCGACGCCGATATGGCGCGTGAGGCCGTCGCGCTTGGCCTTGGCGAGCGCCCCCATGGTCTCGCGCAGCGGAATCTCAGGGTTCGGCCAGTGCACCAGCAGAAGATCGACGTAGTCGAGGCCGAGCTCGCGAAGGCTCAGCTCGACCGAACGGGCAAAATCGTCGGCCTTGAGATGCTCGTGCGAGACTTTGGTGGTGACGAACAGCTCGGCGCGGGGAATGCGTGCAGCGCGAATCCCTTCGCCGACACCGCGCTCGCTCCCATATTTGCGGGCCGTGTCGATATGACGATAGCCGGCATCGAGAGCCGCCGCGACGAGCTCGCCGCAGTTTCCCAGCGTGCTGGTGCCGAACCCGATTACCGGCATCGCGGCGCCGTGCGCGGTGAGCCTGTCGGCAGGAGAATTCGGCAGCGTCACGGATTCTCCCGCCGTTCGCGCAACAGTCCTTCTTGCGCCACCGAAGCGACCAGCGTGCCGTCGCGGGCGAAGATCAGGCCGCGGGAAAACCCGCGTGCGCCCGAAAGATTGGGGCTGTCCTGGGCGTAGAGCAGCCAGTCGTCGGCGCGGAACGGCCGGTGGAACCAGAGCGCGTGATCGAGGCTCGCCGCCATGATGCTCTTCTCGAACACGGTGCGCCCGTGCGGGATGAGTGCGGCGTCGAGCAGCGTCATGTCGGACGCATAGGCGAGCACGCATTGGTGGATTGCCGGATCGTCGGGCAGCTTGTCGGTCGCGCGAATCCAGACGTGGAATTTCGCCTCCTCGGATTTGGCGCCGAGATAGCGGGTGAACTCGACCGGCCTGAGCTCGATCGGCCGCTCGCGCTCGAAATAGCGGCGGACCGGGTCGGGCATGATGGGCAGCACGCGCGCCTTGATGTCGGTTTCGCTCGGCAGGTCCTCGGGCTGCGGCACGTCGGGGATGCGAGCCTGGTGGCTCAAGCCCGGCTCGTCGGCGTGAAATGACACCGCCGTGGTGAAGATCGCCTGCCCGTGCTGGATCGCCACCACGCGGCGCGTGGTGAAGCTTTTTCCGTCGCGGATGCGATCGACCTCGTAGATGATCGGCACCTTGGGATCGCCGGGCAGCATGAAATAGGCGTGCATCGAATGCGGCGGCCGGTTCTCGACCGTGCGCAGCGCCGCCACCAGCGCCTGACCGATCACCTGCCCGCCGAACACGCGCTGCCAGCCCGATTGCGGCGAGCGGCCGCGAAACAGATTCACCTCCAGCGGCTCGAGGTCGAGGAGGGCGAGGAGATCGGCGACCGCAGAGGACATGAGCTCACGTGCGTTAGAGCGGTTTCAGATTCCCTCGAAGCTGAAACCGCTCTCTGTATCGGTCACCGTTTCCCGCACACGATCGTGACTTTGACGTCCGTGCCGCCGGCCTCCTCGCACGACGCCCCGTTTTGCGTCGGCTTGAGCGGATAGTTGGTCCACGATCCGGTGCAGTAGGCGCCGATCAGCACCTCGCCCGTCTCGCAGGTCGCGGCCGGGCCATTCGGCGAAACGACGTGGAACGAAGATCCGGCCGTCCCGGCATCCCCCTTGTCGCCCTTTGGCCCAGGCGGTCCCGGAGGTCCAGGCGGGCCCGGCGGTCCAGGCGGTCCAGGCGGTCCTGCCATGCCGGGCCCGCCTCGTTCGCCTTGCGGGCCGGCCGGTCCCTGCGCGCCGCGTTCTCCTTGCGGCCCCTTTTCACCGGCCGGGCCGGCCGGTCCCTGGGCTCCGGCCGGTCCCCTCTCGCCCTGCGGCCCTGCCGCCCCTTGCGCTCCTTGTTGGCCTCCTGGCCCCGGAGGTCCGGCGGGACCCTGCGGCCCCTGCGCGCCTTGCGGCCCCTCAGGTCCCTGCGCGCCCTGCGGCCCTTGCCGCCCTTCGCACGCTGCCAGCATGAACGCTGCCGCAATCGCACATACCGCAATCATCGGCCGCATGACGGTTTCCTCCGCTCCTTGGATGTTTGATCCAAGCTTGTGTGCTAATGCCGCGGTGCGTCAAGCTGATTAAAGGTTGGTTGGCCGCAGGAGGCGTTTCCGCGCATTCGACATGGAGTCCTCGCCCAACGCGTCACGCCTCGACGTGGTGATCGGTGGCGCAGGCTTTGTCGGCCTGTCGCTCGCGATCGCACTGCGCCAGGCGCTCGGGCCTAAGTTCTCGGTCGTCCTCGCCGATCCCACGCTTGATGCTCCCACCGCGGATGAGCGTGCATCCGCCATCGCGGCGGCGGCGCGGCGGCTGTTCGAGACCATCGGCGTATGGGATGAGGTGGCCGGGCAGGCGCAGCCAATTCTCGACATGGTCATTACCGACAGCCGGCTCGGCGATGCCGTGCGGCCGGTCTTTCTCACCTTCGAAGGCGAGATCCGGCCCGGCGAGCCGTTCGCCCATATGGTGGAAAATCGCGACCTCACCGCAGCGCTCCTGGCCAAGGCACGGGCCGAGGGGGTGGATTTGCGGGCGACGGCGGTGGCGGGCTGCGACGTCGGACGCGATCACGTCGAGGCGCGCCTCGCTGACGGCGCGCGCTTCGATGCGCGTCTGATCGTCGCCGCCGACGGCGCTCGCTCGAGCTTGCGCGAACGCGCCGGCATTTCGATGGTCGGCTGGTCCTACGGCCAGACGGCGATCGTCACCACCGTGGCGCATGAGCGCGATCATCACGGGCGCGCGGACGAGCATTTCCTGCCCGCCGGTCCCTTCGCGATCCTGCCGCTCAAGGGCAACCGCTCGTCGATCGTCTGGACCGAGGAGAGCGCCGAAGCCGAACGCATCATGGCGCTCAGCGACGAAGCGTTCCACGCCGAGCTGGAACGCCGCTTCGGCCTGCGTCTTGGGGATATTCGCGTCGCGGGACCGCGCCGCGCCTACCCGCTCGGCCTCTCGGTGGCGCGCGCCTTCGTGGCGCCGCGCCTCGCGCTGGTCGGCGATGCCGCCCACGTGATCCATCCGATCGCCGGCCAGGGGCTCAATATGGGACTGCGCGATGTCGCCGCGCTCGCCGAGGTGATCGTCGATGCCGCCCGCCTCGGCCTCGATCCGGGAGCCAGCGACGTGCTCGACCGCTATCAGCGCTGGCGACGTTTCGACACCATGGCGATGGGGCTTGCGACCGACGGGCTCAACCGACTGTTCTCCAACCGCTCGGACGTGCTCCGCCTCATGCGCGATATCGGCCTCGGTCTCGTCGACCGCCTGCCGGCGCTGAAGGACGTTTTCATCCGCGAGGCCGCAGGTCTCACCGGCGACGTGCCGAAGCTGTTGCGCGGTGAGGCGCTGTAGCATCGTAGCCCGGATGAGCGAAGTGCAGCGTCGCGATATCCGGGAAGAGGCCGCTCCCGCATGTCGCTATCGCTCATGCGGACTATATCCTACCGGGCACTCACCTCGCCGACGAACAGGACGATCGGCGGCAACACGCCGGGATCGAGCGGAAGCGATCGGTCGCTGTAGGTCTTGATGTTGCCTTCGCGGTCAGGCGGAGCGCGCTTGAGCACATGATTGGCGGTCGGAACGGTGACGACGCGCGCATCGGGTCGCGCCCTGGCGAGTCGATCGCGATCGTTGAGCGGGATCTGCAGGTCGCGCGCCGCGTAGAGGAGGAGAACCGGGGTCGACAGCTGCGCCAGTTCGCTGCGCGGATCGATGGGCAGAACCGAGGCGAGATAAGGCTGCACGGAAGGTCGAAACACCGGCGCGAGCTCGCCAGGAATATCCGTGACGCGTTCGCCGGCAGCGAGCGCGTCGGTGATCCGCAGCGCCTCGGCGCGCAGCGCTTCCGGCATCGGCGCGGTGCGAAACTGCGTGCGCAGGATATCGGCCAGCGGACGTCCCGGAGCTGCGAGAAGAACGAGCCCCGCCACATTGAGCTGACGGGCTGCCCGCATGGCGATGAGGCCGCCTTCGCTGTGCCCGGCAAGGACAAGAGAGGACACGTCGTCGCGACCGCAAAGGCTGCGGCAGGCTGCGACCGCATCGCCGACCAGATCGTCGAACCGCATCTCCTCTTCATGCGTCACCAGCCCGGCGCTGCCGCCGATGCCGCGCTTGTCGTAGCGCAGCGATCGTATGCCATGCGCCGCAAGACCGGCGGCAAGCAGCCGATAGGTGTCGGTCGAGATCAACGGGCCGTTGCCGTCACGGTCGGTCGGCCCCGATCCGGCGATGATGAGGACCGCAGGGCCGCGCGGCGCCGATTTCGGCAGCGTCAGGGTGCCGGCGAGTCCGCCATGCGACCAGGGCTCTTCCACCATTTTGGCATCGGCACCCGCCGCCGTGGGGCTTAGCGAAGCCGAGATGGCGGCGCCGATCAGCTCAACCGCGCGGCGCCGCGTCAGCGATGTGGCGCTCACGTCAGCGGTACGGCCACGACGTGGTCGCGAAAGGCCGGGCGCTTCTCGATTTCCCTATACCAACGCTCGAGATGGGGGAGCGGCGGCCGCTGCGGCACGATCTGGCGGAAGCGGAACGCAACGAGGGCAACCGGAATGTCGCCCATCGAGAATTCGTCGTCCGCCAGATAGGCGGTCTTGGCGAGCTCGGCATCGACGATCGCCATCGCTTCCGTGGTCTTTTTCTGCGACTCGGCGATCGCGGCGTGGTCGCGCTTTTCCGGCGGCGTGCGGATCAGGCCCCAGAACGCCTGGAACATCGCCGGGCTTGCCACGGAGAGCTGCCAATCCATCCATTGTCCGGCGCGGGCGCGCGCTCTCGGATCGCTGGGCGCGAGCGTCCCGGCCCCGTGCTTGGCGGCGAGGTAGCGCACGATCGCGTTCGACTCCCACAGGATGAAACCGTTTTCTTCCTCCAGCGTCGGGACCAGCCCGTTCGGATTCATCGCCAGGTACGGCGGCTCCTTGTTCTTTCCGAACGAGCCGCCGATGTCGATGCGTTCGTGCGGAAGCTTGAGCTCGCCCACCGCCCACATCACCTTCTGCACGTTGATCGAGTTGTTGCGGCCCCAAATCTTGATCATCCAATGCTCCCCTTGCTCGATCGTTGTCATGCCCGGCCTTGTGCGGCCTTATGCCGGGCATCCACGTCTTCTCAGTCGAGCACGTCAAAGACGTGGATGGCCGGGACAACCCTCGCCGCTTATGGCGGCTCGCCCGGCCATGACGAGGCGCAGGCGTACTATTCACTCGAGCGGGCGCGCCTCCTCGGGCAGCATGATCGGGATGCCGTCGCGGATCGGGTAGGCGAGCTTGGCGGCGCGGGAAATCAATTCCTGCTTCTCCGCGTCGTATTCGAGCGTGCTTTTGGTGAGCGGACAGACGAGAATTTCGAGCAGCTTGGGGTCGACGCTGCCGGCGGGTCGATCGGGAGGTGTGGTCATGATGCGTCCTTCGTGGGGTCCGGTGTTATAGCACGTCGATTTGTGGGCGGGATTGGTTTCCGGGCTTCAGGCACCGCAGCCTGCCGTAAAGGATTGTCGCCATGACTTGGCTTGCGGGTGTCGATGGCTGCCCGGGCGGATGGATCGTCGCCTGCGTGCGACCGGACGGTGACGAGGTTCGGCTCGCGATCGTGCCACGCTTCGCCGATTTGCTGGCGTTGCCGGAGCAGCCCTCCATCATTGCCGTCGACGTGCCGATCGGGCTACCCGAACGGACCGCCCACGGCGGACGTGAAGCCGAAAAGGCCGTGCGTCCATTACTCGGTGCGCGGCAATCGTCGGTGTTTTCGGTGCCGTCGCGGGCGGCGCTGTATGCCGGCGATTACGGCAACGCCTGTCGGATCGCGCTCGCCACATCCGACCCGCCGCGCAAGGTGTCGAAGCAATTGTTCATGATCGCACCGAAAATCCGCCAGGTCGACGCCCTGCTGCGCGAGGACGCGACGCTCGCCACGAAGGTCTTCGAGGTGCATCCGGAGCTGGCATTCTGGCGCCTCAACGGCGGGTGCGCGCTGAGCGAGCCGAAGAAGGTCAAGGGCCGCTGCTACGAGCCGGGGCTTGCGTTGCGCCGCGAGCTGTTGGCGGCCGCCGGACTGCCTGCAGCCGTCTGCGCCGCGGCCGCGCCGCGGCGCGCCGGGGCGGATGATCTCCTCGACGCGCTCGCATGCGCGGTGGTGGCGCGGCGCATCCACGCCGGAATCGCGCAGTCGTTTCCCCACCGACCGGCGCGCGATGCGTTCGGGTTACCGATGGCGATCTGGGCGTGACGCTATTTCAGGAACAAATACGTCGCCGTGTAGGGCACGCGGCTTTCCTGGTTCGCGTGCGCGTCATCACAGCCCTGGGCCGGCGCCGTGCCGGCCGTGGTGGAGACGCGCAGAATGCCTTTGGCCTGGGTGAATTGACCCGCTCCTTCGCTCGATTTGATGTCGAGCAGCAACCACGGGATTGCGTTCCCGCCCGGCGCCGGGGCATTGGCCTTGACGGCGCCCACCACCTTGCCGCCGTCGCTTCCTTCCCACGTGGGGCCGCCGTAGTGCTTGCCGATCGTCTTCTTCTGGGTGTCGAACAGCTCGGCCTCCGGGCCCTTGAAATTCCATGCCCACGCGCCGGCGGGATTCTTGCCGCAGGTGTAGATCTGCACGCCGGTCGCCGGCACCTCGAGGTACACCGACATCCCGGCCGGCTTGATCGCCGCCGGAAGCTGCTCGAGCGCTGGGGTCTCGCCCCAGGCCGGCTGCGCCAACAATGCCAGTCCAGCGGCCACACCGGCGGCCATGAGCAATCTGCCGAGCATTCGGTCTTCCTCCACGATGACCCCTGCCCTTGGACGCGGCGGTCCAGAGGCATGTTCAACGTGCGTCAATCGAAGAGTTCTGGACCGTTGAGTCCGCGGCAAAGGAATCGGTAGGACCAGATGGATTATGCCGCCCTTTTCTTCGCCTCAATCAGCTTGCGGTTGATCAGGCACTCGGCGATCTGCACCGCATTGAGCGCGGCGCCCTTGCGCAGATTATCCGATACCACCCACAGGACGAGGCCGTTGTCGACTGTCGGATCCTCGCGGATGCGGCTGATGTAGGTCGCATCCTCGCCGGCTGCCTCGTGCGGCGTGACATAGCCGCCGGGCTCGCGCCGGTCGATCACCAGGCAGCCCGGCGCCGAGTGCAGGATCTCGCGCGCCTCGTCGGCGCTGATCGGTTCTGCGAACTCGATGTTCACCGCCTCCGAATGGCCGATGAACACCGGCACGCGCACGCAGGTGGCGACGAGCTTGATCTTGGGATCGAGGATCTTCTTGGTCTCCGCCACCATCTTCCATTCTTCCTTGGTGGAGCCGTCGTCCATGAAGACGTCGATATGCGGGATCACGTTGAAGGCGATGCGCTTGGGAAACGTCTTGGTCTCGATCTCCTGCAGCGAGTAGATCGCCTTGGTCTGACGGTCGAGCTCGTCCATGCCGTCCTTGCCGGCGCCTGAGACCGACTGGTAGGTGGCGACCACCACGCGCTTGATCTTGGCCCGGTCGTGCAGCGGCTTGAGGGCCACCACCAGCTGGGCGGTCGAGCAGTTCGGGTTGGCGATGATGCCTTTCTTGCGAAAGCCGGCGACTGCGTCAGCATTGACCTCGGGGACGACCAGCGGCACGTCGGCGTCGTAGCGCCAGCAGGAGGAATTATCGATCACCACCGCGCCGGCCGCCGCGATCCTGGGCGACCATTCCTTCGACACTGCGCCGCCTGCCGACATCAGGCACACATCGACGTCGGAGAAGTCGTAGTGCTCGAGCGCCTTGCACTTGAGCGTAGCGTCGCCATACGAGACCTCGACGCCCTGGCTCTTGCGCGAGGCGAGCGCCACCACTTCGTCCGCCGGGAATCTCCGCTCGGCCAGCACGCCGAGCATCTCGCGGCCCACATTGCCCGTGGCGCCGACGACGGCGACCTTGTAACCCATCGTTCATTCTCCGGCGAAATTTCGTCCCTGGCGCTTGCTGCTAGCGCCGCCGATTTGAAGTTCCTAAGCGCCTGCCGCAAGCTCGTATAGGAACTTCAAATCGAAAAGCGGCACTAGAACCATAGACTTGCTAGTGCCCCGTTGCTTCCGAAGTTCGTGTCAGAGGGTGCAGCAATGTATCACGAACTTCGGAAGCGGGGCACTAGTGCCGGGACGGCTGCGCTTCTAAGCGAGAATCCTTAACAACACAACGCTCGTATCTTTCCGCCGCGGTCGGCGCCGTGCGTCCCTGCCCTGCCTCCGCCGCGCGACCGGCGAGTCCCGGATGTTCTTTCGGTATCCACCTCCCCAAAATATGCGCTAGTTTGACCGCGGCAATAACCGCGAGCGGGGGGAAACGTGCTCAAATTCGGGATCGGCCAGTCGGTGCGGCGGGTGGAGGACCAGCGCTTCATCACCGGACGTGCGCGCTACGTCGACGACATCAACTTGGCCCACCAATGCTATGGGGTGGTGATCTATGCGCCGCACGCGCACGCCCGGATCCGCGCCGTGCACACCGATGCGGCCAAGGCTGCCCCGGGCGTACTCTGTGTGCTTACCGGCGCGGATGCCGCCGCCGAAAAACTCGGCGCGATCACGCCGTTCCTGATGCCGGAGATGCTCGGCGCGCCCAAGGGGTACCGCACGTTCTGGCCGGTGCTTGCCGCCGACAAGGTGCGCTTCCTCGGCGAACGCGTTGCTTTCGTGGTGGCGGAGACCGCCGCGCAGGCGCGCGACGCGGCCGAGCTCGTCACCATCGACTACGAGGAGCTGCCGAGCGCCGCCAACGTGGAAGACGCGGCGGCGGACACCGCCGCCAAGGTCTGGGACGATTGTCCGCAGGGCAACATTGGATACGGACTGATGTTCGGCGACAAGGCCGCAAGCGACGCGGCCTTTGCCCAGGCCAAGCACGTGGTGTCGCTCAAGCTGGAGAACAACCGCGTGTCCGCCAACGCGATGGAGCCGCGCGTGGCGCTCGGCGACTACGATCCCGGCAGCGGCAATTACACGCTCCACACCAGCACGCAAAATCCGCACGGCGTGCGCAACGAGATGGCGCACATCTTTCATTTGCCGGAGACGCGCTTTCGCGTGATCGCGCCGGACGTCGGCGGCGGGTTCGGGATGAAGAGCGAGGCCTATCCGGAAGACGCGCTGGTGTTGTGGGCCTCGCGCCTGGTCGGCCGACCGGTGAAGTGGACGGCGACGCGCAGCGAGAGCCTCATGGGCGACGCCCACGGCCGCGACCAGGTCGTGTTCGGGGAGCTTGCGCTCGACGAGAACGGAAAAATACTCGCGCTACGCAGCCAGGCGCGGCATGCGGTCGGCGCCTACCTGACCGGGCCCGGGCTGGTGCCGTCAGTGTTCGCGCTGCGCTTCCAGCCCAGCGTCTACGACATCCAGACGATCCACATCATGGCGCAGGGCGTGTTCACCAACACCTCGCCGTTAACGCCGTATCGCGGCGCCGGCCGGCCCGAAGCCATCTATCTGATCGAGCGCCTGCTCGATCGCGCCGCCCAAATCATCGGCCTCGATCAGGCGGAGATCCGCCGGCGCAACCTGATCAAGCCGCAGGCGATGCCGTACAAGACGCCGACGATGTTCGTCTACGACAGCGGCGAGTTCGAGCGCGTCATGGATCGTTGTCTCGACCTCGCCGACTGGAAAGGATTCGCGGCGCGCCGCAAGGCCAGCGAAAGGAACGGCAAGCGGCGCGGTCGCGGCGTCGCGTTCCTGATCGAGCAGGGCGGGGTGTTCAACGAGCGCATGGAGCTGCGGTTCGATCCCGGCGGCACGGTTACCATCGTGGCCGGGACCTTTTCCCACGGCCAGGGTCACGCCACCACATATGCGCAGCTCGTGGCCGACTGGCTCGGCGTCCCGTTCGAGGCGATCCGGTTCGTGCAGGGCGACACCGATCAGGTGCCGTTCGGCCGCGGCACCTACGCGGCCCGCAGCTCGATGCTCGGCGGCTGCGCCCTCAAGGCGGCGGCCGATGCCATCATCGAGAAGGCGAAGCCCATGGCGGCCACCCTGATGGAAGCCGCCGCCGGCGACATCGAGTTCAAGGACGGACACTTTCGCGTGGTCGGCACCGACAAGTCGCTGTCGATGATGGATGTCGCCAAGGCGTTCTATTACCGCATGGGCGTCACCGATAAGTTCGGCGTCGGCCTGGAGGCGAGCGGCACGTATCATACCGAGCCGCCGAATTTTCCCAACGGCTGCCATGCGTGCGAGGTCGAAGTCGACCCCGAGACCGGCGAGGTCACGCTCGACCGTTATTGCGCGATCGACGATGTGGGACTGGCGATCAACCCGTTGATCTGCGAAGGCCAGGTGCATGGCGGGGTAGCCCAAGGCATCGGCCAGGCGCTGATGGAGCAAGCAACTTACGACCGCCAGTCGGGACAGCTCCTTTCGGGAAGCTTCATGGACTACGCCATGCCGCGGGCAGAGAATTTTCCCGAGTTCATCTCCGAGCTCGAGGAAATCCCGGCCAAGACCAATCCGCTGGGGGTCAAGGGGATCGGGGAGGCCGGCTGCGTCGCCTCGCCGCCGGCGGCGATCAATGCGATCCTCGACGCCTTGCGGCCGCTGGGAGTCGATCACATCGACATGCCGGCGACGTCCGATAGAGTTTGGGACACGCTCAAGCGCGCCCAGGCGGCCTAACGCCTGACGTTGTCACATGGTCATTGCTGGACTTGACCCTGCAATACATCGTCTGGAATGAACTTACCGGTGACGTTACACTAGACAAGATTGTTACGGCCGAGCCGAAACACTAGCCGTTAATGCGCGTTTGCTAGGATGCCGGCGAGAGAGCAGGGCAAGTGCCGATGGCCACGTTGATCTCCGAGAATCATAGCGAGCCTTGGCGGCGGCGCCTGTTTCTGCCCAGCTACCAGATAGCGGAAGCGGCCCGCTACGCTGACATTTCGCCCCATACGGTCGCTGCATGGCATAAAATCGAGCGACGCACATTGTCGCATCGTGAGCGTCGCGCTGCGTTGTCCTACATGCAGTTAATCGAGGTCGCGGTAGTTGCCGCCTTTCGTAAGGCCGGCATCCAACTCAAGACCATTCGTAATGCGCGTGACTATGTACAGAAGCAGCTGAACAAGGAATTTCCCTTCGCGCAGTACCGCTTCAAGACCGAAGGCAAGCATCTGCTGATTGATTATCAGGAGATCGAAGGGAGCAAGGGCCGCGGAAAGCATATGGTGGCGGATCAGGCGGGGCAGCTCGCCTGGAATGAGATCATCGGCCCGTTGCTGCGGGAGTTCGAGTACGAACACGACGGGATTGTCGTTCGCTGGCGAGTAGCCGGTCCTTCATCGCCTATCGTTATCGATCCCAGGATCGCGTTTGGGGCGCCGACCATTAAGGGCGTTCCGACATGGGTTATCAAAGGGCGTTGGGATGCCGGCGAAAGCAACTCGGACATTGCTGAAGATTTCGGGATTGATGCGAAAGAGGTGAGGGAGGCCTTGAAATTCGAGGGCGTAGTGCGGGGCAGGTCCAAATCAAAGGTCCACTGACGTTCTATTTTGACCGAAATTTCGGCAAGCGCTTCCCATTACTCATCCGGGCTGCGCGCCCTCCATTTGTTGTCGAATTTCATCATGATCCCAGCAACAGGTTCCGCTTTCGGCATGACACCCCGGATGACATTTGGATGTCAAAAGTTGGAGCAGAAGGGTGGATTGTCTTTAGTCACGATAGGAAATGGCATACGGAACTGCCTGTTTATGCCGCGATAAAGCAGCACAAGGTGGCCTGCTTCTATTTGGCTGGAGGCAGTACGCCAGTATGGGATAAGCTCCACTGCCTGATGCGCGGCTATGAGGGCATACGGAATTGCATCCGGACGAATCGGGCGCCCTACATCTTCGACGTAGCTTACAATGGCCGCCTGACCAGAGTGCCTATCCCATAAGACCGGTGAGCCCGCGTATAGCGAGTCAACTGGCCCTTAAAGCTCCCACACCTGCCCGGGTTTCAGCGTGCGGAAGCGCTCGGCCGCAATGCCACT
>JBJMSU010000101.1:0-18558 GCA_045801465.1 Xanthobacteraceae bacterium
CGCCTTTGGCGTGGCGCTGGATGCGGATGTTGTGGCCGACCAGCACGTCGATCGCGTCCGGCCTTTTCGGGGACATGGGGCTGCTCGCGTCCGGTTACGCTACTTAGAGTATGCAAACGCGTTCGCTACTTCAAGTGTTCATTTGGAACCGCACACTCGCGGCGCTCGTCACCACCGGGCCGGCGCGAAGCGCCGAGACCCGGTGATCCCGCTTAGGAGAGTAAAGCCGTGCGGGCTCGCTCTCTACCGCCGTTTCGTCAGCAACTCGATCACGGACACATTAAAGGCCTCGGCAAATGCCTCCAGCGTGCTGATGGTGACGTTGCGCTCGCCCCGTTCGACCGAACCGACAAACGTCCGGTGCAGGCCCGCCTCGTCGGCAAGCTCTTCCTGCGACCAGCCTTTGGCGTCGCGGAGGCGCACGATGTTGGCCGAGAGGATGCGCAGCAGCGCAGGCGACGGCTTGCGATGGCGGGGCGGCATCCGGCCTCTCGGCAACCAAGAAGCCGAGATGGTTTCTGCCTGATGCCTTGGAATCTACAGACTCGAAGTAGCACAAAGAATACTCTCGACCTGATCGAGCGCACCGCAAATTCGCAAGATGTGTCACCCGGCTTCCGCCGGCAGAAGCCGGCGACGGCCCCCTCCCGCTATGCGGGAGGGATGGGGCAAGCCGTACCTCGGCGTATCGCTATCATCTCTGCACGGCGTGGCGTGTGCCTTGTCTATACGTGCGAATGGCGCGGAAGGCCGTCGTGGGCATGGCCTTCGATACGGTGGTGCGCCTCGCCCGATTGGTCCGCGGGATCCACGTGGATCACGACGAGGGAAAGATAGCTCAAGCGATGAAGCAACTGGTGGCGCACCTCGGTCGCGACCGCATGGGCCTGGGCGATGGTCATCTGCGGACTGACCGCGACATTGACCTCGGCGTGCAGCCGGTGGCCGAGCCAGCGGGCGCGCACCTCGCTCACTTCCTTTACTTCCGGCACGTGTGCGGCCACATCCCGGATCTCCTCGATCACCTGCGGCTCGGCGCCGTCGAGCATGCGCGTGAAGATCGACTTGCCGCTCTGGATGACGATGCCGAAGATGGCCGCCGTGATGACCAGGCCGACGATCGGATCGGCCAGCGGGTAGCCGAGCCACACGCCGATCGCGCCGAACAGCACGGCGAGGCTGGTCCAGCCGTCGATGCGCGCGTGGTAGCCATCGGCAATCAATGCAGCGCTCTGAATCTCGCGCCCGACCCGAATCCGAAAGATCGCGACGGCTTCGTTGCCAAGAAACCCGACGATCGAGGCGGCGATCACCGCCCAGAGATGCAAGACCTCCTGGGGATGGAGAAAACGCTCCATGCTCTGGTATCCGGCGACGACGGCGCTGCAGAGAATCGTGAGCACCACGACGACTCCAGCCAAGTCCTCGACGCGGCCATAGCCGAACGTGAAGCGGGCGCTCGGCCGCTTGCGGGCGAACACGAAGGCGATGGCGAGCGGGATCGCGGTGGTCGCATCGGCGAAGTTATGGATCGTATCGGCGAGCAGCGCGACGCTGCCGGAGGCGAACACGACGAACAACTGCAGCACGGCGGTGACGGCGAGCGCCACGAACGACCATTTGACCGCCCATAGCCCGCGATCGTTCGTCACGATGGCGGGATCGACAATCCCGTGAGAATGGTCATGGCCGTGATCGTGACCGTGGGGATGATCGTGGTGGTGGGTCATCGATCGAGATCACAAGGTCCGATACATCTGGGCAAAATATCCCGGTTGATCTTATTCACCGCGCGGCCAGCATCCATGCTCCGAACGCCATGATGGCCACGGCGCTCGCGACCTCGAGGCCGCGTCCAAGCTGACGGCGCACATGCGCCGTGCGCTCGAGCAAGCTCAGCATCCGGTCGCGCAGCAGCACGGCGGCGAGCGCAAACGCCGCGATCGTCAGGGTCATTCCCGCCGCCATGCTGGCGGTGACCAGGAGCCCGGCGAGGACGATGCCGTTTCCAACCGCATAGATCATGATGAACGTGGTGAGCGGACACGGGACGAGTCCGGCGGCTGCCGCCAACGCCGGTCCGTCCCCCGCGTGGGGTGCATGTGGACGCATGGCGCGCCACAACAGCCACAGGCCGACGCCCAAGATCAGCACCGCGCTGGCAAGCTCAAAGCCTGGAGCACGGCCGGCGCCGCCGATGGTGGCGCGCATGACCGTGAAACCGGCCAGCACCAGCACGATCGCGGAGCCGACATGCGTGAGAACCAGAATCGCGCTGGTCGTAATACTGCCGAACAACTTGCCGGCATGACCGAGATAGTAGGACACAAGAACGGTCTTGCCGTGGCCGGGCATCAGCGCATGGACCAGCCCGAACAAAACGGCCACCGCCATGGCGGCGATGAGCTGGACAGGATCGATGCCGGACGCGACCGCCTTCAAATTGGCGGTCGCGCTGCCGTACAGCCAACCCTGGATATCAGCCAGGAACCGCATCGCTCTCCCTGGGCTTCACGGTGCTCTGCCACGTATCGGCATCACCTGCGGCCACGGGGGTAGATAAGCTCCGAAAAGACAAACACCACAGGGCGCAACCGTTCACCTCCAGGTCGCTTGCCTTGCCGAGCGCTCTTGTCCAGTCTCGGCCCCAAGTGGCGACGGCTAAACGGCGGGACCGCGCCTTCGTGGCGTAGCGGGTGGCGATGACGCAGGCAGCCGGTTTCATCGAGAAGCATGGGCTTTGGACCGACGCGCAGAGGCGCCACGCCGAGGACCTCAAGCGCAGGCTGGAGAAGGAGAAGCTCAAGTTCGTGCGCGTGGCGTGGGCCGATCCGCACGGCTACTCGCGCGCCAAAGCCGTGACGGTCCCGGCGTTTGTTGGCGCGCTCGCCGCCGGCTACAACATCAATGTCGCGACCACCACCCTCGATTCCGCCGGCACCCGCACGTTCGCGTCGTTCACGCCGGGCGGCGGGATGGGGCTCGCCGAGATGACCGGCTCGCCCAACCTGACGATCGTGCCGGATCCCGCCACGTTCCGCATGCTGCCGTGGGCCCCGGGAATCGGTTGGGTGCTGTGCGACGAATACTTCAACGACGGGAGGCCGTTTCACTTCTCCCCGCGTCACCTGCTGCGCAACCAGGCGCGGCGGTTGGCCGAGAAGGGTTATGGCTGCGTGGTCGGTCCGGAGATCGAGTGGTACCTGCTGCGCGTCGCCGAGGACCAACTCGGCGCCGAACACGTTGCGGTCCCCGGCACGCGCGGGCGCCCGATCAAGACCCATCCGGTGGAGCCCGGCTATCACTACCACTCCGAATCCAACATGGACCTGATGCAGCCGGTCCTGAGCGCGCTCGGCGATGCCTTCGAGACGCTCGGCCTGCCGCTCCGCTCGATCGAGAACGAATGGGGACCCGGCCAGGTGGAATGCACCTTTGCGCCGCACGATGCCCTCACGGCGGCCGACAACGTCCTCCTGTTCCGCACGGCGACGCGACAGGTCTGCCGCCGGCTCGGCTATTTCGCGACGTTCATGTGTCGCCCGGCGCTCAAGGGCTTCTACGCGAACGGCTGGCACCTGCATCAGTCCCTCGTCGCACGGGAGAGCGGTAAGAATCTGTTCATGCCCGATGCGACAGATGATCTGCTGTCGCCGCTCGGGCGAAACTTTCTCGCCGGATTGTTGAAGTATGCGGTCCCGGCGACAGTCTTCGCCACGCCGACCGTCAACGGCTATCGCCGGTTCAAGCCGAACTCGCTCGCGCCCGACCGTGCCACCTGGGCCTACGATCACCGCGGCGTCATGATCCGCGTCCTGGGCGGGCCGGCCGATTCGGCAACGCGACTGGAGAACCGGGTCGGCGAGTCCGCCGCCAACCCATATCTCTATATCGCGTCGCAGATCGTCGCCGGCCTGGCCGGCATCGATGATCGGCTCGAGCCCGGGGCACCCGACGATGAGCCCTATGCGGCCGACCGCCCACGTCTGCCCACCAGCCTGATGGCGGCGCTCGATGCACTGGACCGGGAGCCGCTGTTCCGGCAACGTTTCGGCGACGTGTTCATCGACTATTACGTCAAGCTCAAGCGCACCGAGGCTGCGCGCTACCTGCGCTTCCTGGAGGAAGCGGGCGGCTTGGGTGACGAAACGACCGACTGGGAGCAGAATGAATACTTCGATTTCTTCTGATGCCTTTGGCCGGGGCGCCCGGCCGTCGAGGAGCATGCCATGACGATCCTGGAACGGATCAATCAACCCCCTAGTCGGATCGGCAGCGCCGCGCTCTACGACTGGGACGAGCTGGTGCAGGAGGATCGCGTGCACCGGCTGATCTACACCGATCCGGCGATCTTTGCCGCCGAGATGACGCACATCTTCGCCGGAACCTGGGTCTATCTCGCGCACGAGAGCGAGATTCCGCACGACAACGATTACATCACCCGGCGGCTGGGGCTGCGCCCGCTCATCATCGTGCGCGACCGCAACGGCAAGATCCGCGCGCTCTACAACCGCTGCACCCATCGCGGCACCACGCTCTGCCGCTGGGACAAAGGCAACGCCAAGTCGTTCCAGTGCCCGTATCACGGCTGGAACTTCCTCAACACCGGCAAGCTGCGCGGCGTGCCGTGGCCGGACGGCTATGCCTGCGACTTCCGCGACCCGAAGTACAACATCGCCCAGGTGCCGCGCGTGGAGTCCTATCGCGGCTTCATCTTCGGCACGCTGAACCTGGATGCGCCGGCGTTGCGCACATGGCTCGGCCCGATCACCAAACCGATCGACCAATGGCTCGACCGCAATCCCGGCGGGAAAGTGGTGGTGTGCGAGGCCAATCGGCTCAAGTTCAGGGGCAACTGGAAGCTCGCCTACGACAACTCCGGCGACGGTTACCACGTCGTCTATTCGCACCGCTCGCTGCTCGAGACCGAGAACCGCCTGTCCGACGAGGGCAACAAAGGCATGGCGTATTACCGCAAGTCGCCCGACGCGGCGCCGATGTATGTGCAGTACATGGGCAACGGCCATCACTTCAAAGACAAGCGGCCGAACCTCAACCAGCGCCCCGGAGGATTGTGGGCGATCGAGTCGCCGCATCCCGGAATGGAGCACGCCGAAGCCGAGTTCCGCCGCCGTTACGGCGCGCGCGCGGACGATCTGCTCGATCTCGCCGGCTCCGAACCGGTCAACATCAATGTGTTCCCGAACTTGTCGCTGCTCGGAAATCACATCCAGGTATTCGAGCCGATCAGCGTCGAGGAGACCAACGCGATCTGGTATGGCACCAGGATCGTCGACGAAACCGGAGAGATCAGCGACGCTCTCGACGAGATCAACGCGTTGCGCATGCGCACGCAGGAAGGTTTCCCGAACTTCGGCGAGGTCGACGACGTCGCCAATTTCGAGCAGATCCAGCGCGGCCTGCAATGCCTGGAGGACGAGTGGGTCTACATGCATCGCGGGCTCGGCATCCCGGGCCGGGTGCGTACCCATGAGGACGGCACCATCACGGCGCCGGCCACCGACGAAGTGTTCATGCGCGAATACATCAAGGAATGGAAGCGGCTGATGAAGACGCGGCCGAACCTGGCGATTCAGCGCGAGCCGTGACCATGAGCATTGAAGCCGCGCCGAACCCGTCGCGCACGTCGCATTACGTCACCGATGCGCTCTACCGCGAGCTGATCGCGAATTTTTCCGATTGGCAGCGCGACGAGCTCATCGTCGCCGACCCGGCGACGCGCGATCTCTTCCGCCGCGTATTGGAACGCGAGGCGCGGCTGCTCGACCAGCTCCGTTATGAGGAGTGGCTCGCCCTGTTCGCGCCCGAATGCATCTATTGGGTTCCCGCCACGCCGAATGCCGGCGACCCGCGGCGCGAAGTCGCCGTCATGTTCGATGATCGGCGCCGCCTCGAAGACCGCGTCTATCGCTTGCGCACGGGCTTTGCCTGGTCGCAGGCGCCGGCCTCGCGCACCGTGCGGCTGATCACCAACGTGGAGGTCTTTGCGACCGCTCGCGATGACGCGCGCATGGTGCGTTGCAATTTCCTCATCCACGAGTTCTGGGGCGACGAGACCCGCTTCCTTAGCGGCTGGTCCGGCTACCGCTTTGCGCAAGCGGAGGGCAGCTGGAAGATCGTCGCCAAGCAGGTCAATCTGCTGGAATGCGATCAAAGCATCCGTAACCCGAGCATCATTCTGTGATCACGGCATGAGCATCGCGCAGTCGCTTCTGGCCTTTACGCTCGCCGCCGGCCTGCTCACGATCACCCCCGGCTTCGACACGATCCTGGTGCTCCGCACGTCGACCGCGGAAGGTCCGAAGCAGGCGGCCTTGGCGGGATTGGGCGTCTGCGTCGGCTGCCTGTGTTGGGGCGCCATCGTGGCGGTCGGGCTCGGCGCGCTGCTCACGGCGTCCCACATCGCCTATGAGGCTTTGAAGCTCTTAGGGGCGGCATATCTGGTATGGCTGGGGCTGAACCTTGTGCTCAGCCGGCGGACGGATGTCTCCCTCGATCTGATGAAATCGGAGAGTCCGAGCACAGCGCGGGCCAACTCGTTTTGGCGCGGCCTGCTTGGCAACTTATTGAATCCGAAAGTGGGCGCGTTCTACGTCTCGTTCCTGCCGCTGTTCGTCCCCGCCGGCGTTCCCGTCGCACCCTACGTCTTCCTGCTCGCGGCGATTCATGCCGTGCTGGGCGTGGCATGGTTCGCGGCGCTTATCGTCGCGACGCAATCGCTGAGCCGCGCGTTGCGCCGGCCAAGCGTGCGCCGAAGCCTGGATGTTCTGGTCGGCTGCGTGTTCGTCGGCATGGGCGTGAGGCTCGTGTTGTCCCGGCAATAAAGTCGGAAGTGGCATGACCGACCTTCGCCTGACGCTTGCCTGCTGGGATTACGATCGCACCCGGCCATTGATCGATGGCCGGATCAAGCCCGACGGCATCGATCTCGACATCAAGATCTTGCGCCCGCGCGAAACCTTTCAGCGCATGCTCGACAATCACGAGTTCCACATCTCGGAACTGTCCCTTGCCTCCTATACGGCGCTCACGAGCCGCGGCTCCTGCCCGTTCGTGGCCATTCCGGTGGCGCTGTCGAAGATCTTCCGCCATTCGTGCATTTACGTGCGCGCCGGCGCCGGCATCCGCACGCCGGCCGACCTCCGGGGCAAGCGGGTCGGCACCTCGCAATACAGCTCGACCGGCCTCGTATTCATGCGCGGAATGCTCCAGCACGACTACGGCGTCAGGCCCGAGGACATGCACTGGTTCATGGGCGGGCTGAACACGTTTGTCGAGAAGCCGCTGATCCCCCTGAGCCTGCCGCACAAGATCAAGCTCCAGTTCTTATCGGCGGGCCAGACGCTGGAAGCACTGTTTGCTGCCGGCGAGCTCGATGCGCTGCTCTCACTGTACATTCCATCATTGTTTCTGAATGGCTCGCCGCTCATCGCGCGCTTGTTTCCCGACTACCGCCAGATCGAACAGGACTACTATCGTCGCACCGGAATCTTTCCCATCATGCACACCGTCGTCGTGCGGGAGGATGTGCATCGCGAGCATCCGTGGGTGGCGGCCAGCATGTACGAGGCGTTCTGCGCGGCGCGCGATATGGCGGTCGGCGGCCTTTACGACACCGATGCGCTGCGCGTGTCGCTGCCGTGGCTCATCAGCCATGTGGAGGAGACGTGGGCCGCGTTCGGAACTGACTTCTGGGCCTATGGTCTGGAGCCCAATCGGCCGACCTGGGCGGCGATCGGCCGATATGTGCATGAGCAGGATCTCGCTCCTCGGCCGGTCGCACCCGAAGAGCTGTTCCTTCCGGGCCTCGGGTGATCCGTGGCAACGGGGATGGCCCTCTCGACCAGATGAACGCCAGATAGATGCACACGAGGGCCGTCTCATCGAAGAGGTTGTGCACGCTGTCCGTGATGAGGGCGAGGCTGCCCGCCCGATAGCCGGCAGCGGCCTCGGCGACAAAGATGCCAATATTGAGCGCGACTGCGGCGGCAATTTGCCTGCGATAGCGTGCCATGGCCTATTTGAAATGAAACGGAACGGCGTAAGTCAGTTGGCTGTCGGTCATGTGGTCCGGCGGCGGCGGGAATGACGTGCGCTGGACGGCGGAGAGCGCCGCCTGGTCGAGTCCCGCACTTCCGCTCGGGGTCGATACTCGGGCAAAGCTCAGCTTCCCGTTCGGCGAGATCGCGAACGTGATGACGGCGGTGCCGCGCCTTCCGTGCCCATCCGGTTTGTTGCGCGCGAGCGCTGCCCTCACCTGCATGGCATATCTCTGAACGGCACCCGGGCTCGCCGAGGCGCGTGCCCTCATATGCGACTCGCGTTCGGCGCCGAGCGCTGTGACGCCGCCGCGGTTCGACGGCTCAGAGGCCCTCGGTTTCGGTTCCGCTTGTTGCTGGGGCGTTCGTTCAGGTAGGGGAGAGTCCGGCTGCGGCAATGGGACCTCTTCGGCAAGAGTCCTCTCGGTGTTCGGCCTCTCGGGATCCAGGGTCGGGTGGTCCGGAGTTGAGTTTGCGGTCTCTTGCCGATTGACATCGGGCTTCGATGGATCGCCCTCGTCGGGCGCCACAGGCGCATTGGCGATAGCGGCGGCTACCTCGTTCTGCGCATCCCGCGCGGCAATGACCGGCGTGACCACGATCTCGACGCTGATGGCGTCGAGCCATTGACCGCCACCGCCGCTCGGTTCCGGTGGGCCGGCGAGCACAAGCGCGATGAGAGCGCCGGCGTGAAGCGCCGATGCCACGACGATGCCGATCCAGCGGCGGGCGCGTTCCGTTGATGGCTGTTGCAGGTCCGCGGCAATCGGCTCGACCCTGACGAGAACCGGAGCGCGGCCATCGCGGTCCGGGGGCTCCGTCGGTCCCGCGAACGATCGATCAGGCAAGGGACTCCAGATGTTCAGGTCGCTGGACGCAAGCGACGCCCGGCGTATCCAGAAATCATCCTGCGCAACGGGCTTATCGAGGCACGCCTGCAAAACTCACCTCCTTCGTGCTTCGCTGTGCCGTTGCAGCAACAGTGGCGAGAAAAACTTCATGCGTTGGCGCTTCCGGGTCACCCAGCAATTGACAGCTCGGTGGCCCGCCGGAGATGTTATAACGTACATTAATGTTATAACATATCACGCGGGGCTCAGGTGGCCAACATGCCTTTTTGCGGCGGTCGCACCTTCCTCCTGAGCAGCGCCGCGGCGAGCGCGTTGCTGGCAAGCGGAGAACCGGCTGGGTCACAGACCGCTTTGCCGGAGATCGTCGTCACCACCCCGAGCCCGATCGCTCGCCGCGCTCCGGCGCGGCCAGGCCCGGCCGCCCCAGCACCGGTTCCCCAGGCACCCGTCGAGCCGGCGCCCCCTGCCATTGCCGAAGCGCCGTTGCCGGGCACGCTGCCGATCGTCACCGATCAATTCGCCACCGTCACGGTGGTGCCGAACGAGGAAATCCGGCGCACCGGCGGCGGTACGCTCGGTGACCTGTTGCTCGACAAGCCCGGCATCACGGGATCGAGCTTTGCGCCCGGCGCATCCAGCCGTCCGATCATCCGCGGTCTCGACGTCAACCGTGTCGGCATCATGGAGAACGGCATCGGCAGTGGCGGCGCGTCGGATCTGGGCGAGGACCATTTCGTGCCGATCAACCCACTCGCCACCAACCAGGTGGAGGTGATCCGCGGACCGGCCACGTTACGCTATGGATCGCAGTCGATCGGCGGCGTTGTGAACGCGATCGACAATCGCATCCCGGAAACGCTTCCCTGCCGCGAGCCCGGTCCCCTTCGCGCCTACAGCCAGTTCCCGGCAAAGGCGATCGCGCCAAGCATTGATCCGGCGCCCTGCGCCACACTGGAGACGAGAAGCGCCGTCACAACGGTCGACAACGGCCGCGAAGGCGGCGTGCTCATCGACGCCGGAAGCGGCCATATCGCCTTCCACGCCGACGCCTATAGCCGCACCGCGGACGATTACCGCATCCCGCGCTATCCGTACCTCATTCCCCCCGATCCCGCCGTGCACCCGCGCGCCACGCAGCCGGATGCATTCAACGGCAGGCAGCCGAATTCGGCGCTCCACTTCGAAGGCGGAGCAGTCGGCGGCTCGTACGTGTTCGACAGCGGATTTCTCGGTGTCGCCGTCATCCATGACGCCGGCGTGTACCACATTCCCGGCATCGACGGAGAGGACCACCGAACGCGCATCGACGCGCGCCAGACCAAGGTGCTGAGCAAGGGCGAGGTTCGCGCGCAATCGGGCGCTGTCGATACGATTCGATTCTGGCTCGGCGCGACCGACTACAAGCATGACGAGCTCGGACTCGCGGATCCGGCCGATCCTTTCACCGACGGTGTCCGGCAGACCTTCACCAACAAGGAGCAGGAGGGCCGCATCGAGGTGACGCTCATGCCGTTCGACCTGCGCTTCGCCGCGCTCACCACCGCGCTCGGCGTGCAGGCCGGCCACCAGGACCTCACCGCGCCGGGCGATGTGCCCGGACCTTTCAGCGGCCTCTTCGACCCGAACAACAACAACCGGATCGCCGGCTATATGTTCAACGAATTCAAGTTCACCGAGACCACCAAGGCACAGCTCGCCGGGCGCATCGAGCACGTTAAGCTGAAGGGCACCACGCCCGATTTTCCCGCCGACTTTGTCCCTGACGGCACCGACCTCGTCGTGAGCGCGCGCAGTCTGAACTTCACGCCGAAGAGCGCCAGCGTCGGCGTGATCCAGAACCTCCCCTGGGACCTCGCCGCCAGCCTGACGGGGCAGTATGTGGAGCGCGCGCCGAAACCGGCGGAGCTGTTCTCGCGCGGCCCGCACGACGCGACCGCCACCTTCGACATCGGCAACCCCAATCTCGACATCGAAGTCGCCAAGTCGCTCGAAGCCGGCCTGCGGCGCGCCAAGGGTCCGTTCCGTTTCGAGGCCACCGCTTATGTCACGCGCTTCAATGGGTTCATCTTCCGGCAGCTCACCGGCGTCCTGTGCGATGAGACGTTCGACACCTGCGGCAGTCCCGATGCCGAGCTCAAGCAGGCCGTCTATTCCCAGCGCGATGCGACCTTCCGCGGAGGCGAGTTCCAAGCCCAGCTCGAGGTCGCGCCGTTGTGGACCGGCGTGTGGGGCGTCGAGGGCCAGCTCGACGTGGTCCGCGCCACCTTCACGGACGGCACCAATGTTCCCCGTATCCCGCCGGTGCGCGCCGGCGGCGGGCTGTTCTGGCGCGATGGCAATTGGCTCGTCCGCGTCAACCTGCTGCACGCGTTCGCGCACAATGAAATCGAAGTGACGCCGACCTTCGTGGAGACGCCCACGCCGGGATACAACAATCTCAAGGCCGAGATCAGCTACCGCTTGCGCGTCAAGCCGACGGCCTGGGGCCCGAGCGACGTGCTCGTCGGCATCGTCGGCAACAACCTCCTCAACGACGACATCCGCAACTCCGTCTCTTATACGAAGGACGAGGTCCTGTTGCCCGGGCGCAGCGTGCGCGCTTTCGCCAACGTGAAGTTCTGAACGCTTATGCGCCCGCCGGCCGACTCCAGGCGCCGAATCGGAAGCCCTGCGGCATCGCTTCGCGCACCATCAGCATCTCGCCGATGGTTTCCGAGGTGATGAGGCCGGCGAGGCGGCCGTTCTGATCGACCACGCCGACTGCCGGAACCGATTTCTCCTGCAACAGCTTGAACGCCTCGTCGAGGGTGCGCCGATGGCTGATGGTCGGGATGTCGCGCTTCATCGCGTCGGCGACCAGCGCCTGCGGCCCGAGCTCCTTGAGCGCCTTGATCATGTCGTTGCGGCCGAGCAGCCCGACGAGGCGACCGTCTTCGACCACCGGAAACTCGCTCTGGCTCGTGCGCAGCAACGTCTCGATGGCGTGGTCGATGTGCTCGTGGGGGCTGAGCGTGGCGAACTGCGTCATCATCGCCGCCGTCACCGGTACGCCGCGCGCCATCGCACGCACCGCCACCAGCTGCCCTTCGGAAGCGGCGGCGAGATAGACGAAGATCGCGATGAAGATCAGCATCGGGTTGGAAAACAGCCCGATGAACCCGAGCGCGAACGCGAACCACTGGCCGATCGTCGCCGCCACCTCGGTCGCCCGGGTGAACCCCAGCTTGATCGCCAGCACCGCGCGCAGCACCCGGCCGCCATCCATGGGGAACGCCGGGATCATATTGAACAACGCGAGGAACAGGTTCACGGAGGCGAGGCGGTCGACCATCGATACTTGCGAGCTTTCGACGGCAGCCAAGTGGCGGGTGCCCAGATCGGCGCCGGCGAATGCCATGAGCACGAGCGCGATGACGACGTTTACCGCGGGACCCGCGATGGCGATGAGGAATTCCTGAATCGGCTCCTCCGGGATGCGCTCAAGGCGTGCCACCCCGCCGATCGGCAGCAGCGTGACGTCGGGCGTCTGCACCCCGAACGCACGCGCCGTGAAAATGTGGCCGAACTCATGGGCGAGCACGCACAGGAACAACAGAAGCATGAAGATGAGGCCGCTCCACGCCGCTTCGGCCCCGCCGGTGACGTAGCTCCCGGCCCAGATCCAGACCAGGAATAAGAGGAACGTGATGTGGATGCGGACCGCCGTGCCGGCGATCCTGCCCATGCTCACCGACCACGACATTGGAACCTCATGGTGCTGTTCGTTACCTTTCTTCTAGGTAGGACGGCGCGACCCCAGTTGCGAGGTGCGGCGGCACTTATGCCGGAACCGGCGACAGGAACGACGGTTATCCCCTGTGCGCCGCCTACCGCACGCAATTGAATAGGCGCCGATGCGCCGCGCCATGATCATTGTCAACTTTGCGAGGCGTGCATGACGCACGAGAGCCCCAGCGGTGCACATATGGACCGCGTCTGGGATGTCATCGGCAAGGTCGGCGTGTGCATGATGACCACACGCTACGTGGATGGCCTGCGAGCGCGGCCGTTGGAAGCGCGACCCGACCGCGACGCCGGCCTGATCTGGTTCGTCACCGACGTGCGCGGGCACAAGGACGACGAGATCGCCGCACATTCCGAGGTGGGCCTCGTCTTCATCGACCACAAGGAGAAAGCCTATCTTTCGCTCACCGGCAGTGCCGAGGTGCACGACGATCACGCCAAGGCAGCCGAGATCTGGAAGAAGACCGATGACGTCTGGTGGGACGGGCCGGACGATCCGAACGTGCGGGTGCTGCGCTTCGAGCCGGCGAGGGCCGAGCTGTGGGACGGACCGGCGAGCGCCGCGGTCGCCGCGTTCGAGTTCGCCAAGGCGCGCGCGACCGGCAAGGAGCCGAATCTCGGCGAGAACCGCAAGGTGACGGTCGACCTGCGTTAAGCGATAGATGCCGAGCCCGACCTATAGAACCATATGGAAAGCGGTTCGCGCGCGCCGCCCGATTACCTGCATGTATCGCGACCACGCGCGCGCCTCCTGCCCGCATATCCTCGGGTACGCGGAAGATGGCAGCGAGGCCGTATTGGTCTTTCAGTTCGCCGGCGGCAGCTCCCGCGGCTTGCCGCGCAGTGGTGCGTGGCGCTGCTTTTACTTGGCCGACGTAGGCGACCTGCAGGCGCATGACGGGCCATGGCGCGCCGGAAGCAGCCATAGCCAGCCGCAGCCTTGCGTTCGATTTGTGGACGTCGACGTCAATATTCCGGAGACTTTGACTCGAGCCAGGCCGCTCGCTTTCGGCTCGAAGAAATTACGGCCTCCGGGCCGGAGAAAGTGATGCCTACCGCCGTCAAAGCTTCAGCTTGCGCCGGCGCTGCGCGAGGGTGCGCAGGCGCAGCGCGTTGAGCCGAATGAACCCCTCGGCATCGCGCTGATCGTAGGCGACCGCGCCCTCCTCGAAGGTGACGAGGTCCTGCTCGTAGAGGGAGTAAGGGCTCTCGCGCCCGACCACCGAGACGCTTCCCTTGTAGAGCTTGAGCCGCACGCGGCCGGTCACCAGTTCCTGGCTCTTGTCGATCGCCGCCTGCAGCATCTCGCGTTCGGGCGAGAACCAGAAGCCGTTGTAGATGAGCTCGGCGTATTTCGGCATGAGCTCGTCCTTGAGGTGCGCCGCGCCGCGGTCGAGGGTGATCTGCTCGATGCCGCGGTGCGCGGCATGCAGAAGGGTGCCGCCCGGCGTCTCGTACATGCCGCGCGACTTCATGCCGACGAACCGGTTCTCGACGAGGTCGAGGCGCCCGATCGCGTTCGCGCGCCCGAGCTCGTTGAGGCGCGCCAGCAACGCCGCCGGGGCGAGCTGCTCGCCGTCGACCGCGGTCGCATCCCCGCGCGTGAAATCGACGACGCAATAGGTCGGCGTGTCAGGCGCCGCTTCGGGATCGACGGTGCGCGAGTACACGTAGTCCGGCACCTCGGCGGCCGGGTCCTCCAGCACCTTGCCCTCCGAGGAGGTGTGCAGCAGGTTGGCGTCGGTCGAGAACGGCGCCTCGCCGCGCTTGTCCTTGGGCGTTGGGATCTGGTGCGCCTCGGCGAACGCGATCAGCGCCTCGCGCGATTTCAAATCCCACTCGCGCCACGGCGCAATGACGGTCACGTCGGGCTTGAGCGCGTAGTAGCCGAGCTCGAAGCGCACCTGGTCGTTGCCCTTGCCGGTTGCGCCATGCGCCACTGCATCGGCGCCGACCTTTTCGGCGATCTCGATCTGTTTCTTGGCGATCAGCGGACGCGCGATCGAGGTGCCGAGCAGGTACTGGCCTTCGTACAGCGCATTGGCGCGCATCATGGGAAACACATAGTCGCGCACGAACTCTTCGCGCAAATCCTCGATGAAGATGTTGTGCGGCTTGATGCCGAGCAGCAGCGCCTTTTGCCGCGCCGGCTCGAGTTCCTCGCCCTGGCCGAGATCGGCCGTGAACGTCACGACCTCGCAGCCATAGGTGGTCTGCAGCCATCTGAGAATGATCGAGGTGTCGAGGCCGCCCGAATAGGCGAGCACGACTTTTTTCACGGACGAAGAGGCCATGCGCGTGCCGGCCGCAGATACGACCGCTCCCCAAACGTCACGGCCGGGCTCGTCCCCGACCATCCACGTCCTGATGTGCACGGCGAGGGTGAAGACGTGGCGGCACCAGGCGCGGCATTGACGGCAGTGAAATTGCGCGGACTATAGGGTGAATGCGGAGCGGCGCAAGCTCGGCTCCATGTGCCAGCGGAAATCGACGCGCGCTATCAGCGGAGCGGGAAGACCATAGCAAAAGGCTCCGGCCCGAGGCCGGAGCCTTTTGCGAGCGCGTGCCGCCCCAAGCGGAATCTCGCGCTCACCACCGAATCCATCTGTCGCCTAGGCAACGCAAAGAGAGCGGCGAAAGTTCCGCCACCGGAGGCCCTAGGCCAAACCCTCGCGCTCGATCCACTCGCGCAGGAGCCGCATGTTGCGGCGGTTGGCGCGAAAGAACACGTCGGCGACATTGCCGGCGACCGGCACCGCGGTAATCACCGAATCGAACGCAACGTTGGCGATCATGCGCATGATCAGGTGCTGCGGGGCGCCCAACCGGTGCGCCTCATAGACGATATAGGCCGAGAGCGCCGTGGTGACGGCGTCGCCGATGCCGGGCACGAGGCCGAGAATTGCGTCGGCACCGAAACGAATGCTGGTTCCAGGGAGGACCAGCACGCTGTCGAGCAGCGTCGCCAGGCGGTCGAGCCGTTCGACGATCTCGCGCCGGGAGGCCGGCTGGCGCACGCCGTCGCGAATCGTGCCGGTGGCAAAATCGTAGTCGTAGGTGCGAGCCATTCCCGTCCTCCTGTCCGGCGCGTCAGATGGGGACGTTGGCGCGGCGATGCAAGCGTCTCGCGGTGATTTTCCGACCCAGCCTTGTCGGCCGTTGCTGCCCATGCCAGAACGTGGCGCCCGGTCCAGGAGGCAATCCAATGTCACGCCATGCCAACTACGTTCCGCACGGCGTCATTCCGGCGGTGCTGCTGCCGTTCGACGACGATCTTTCAATCGACGAGAAGGGCTTTCGCTCGCATCTGCGCGACATCGCGGCGGTGAAAGGCATCTCGGGCATCACCATCAACGCACATTCGACCGAGGTCGCTTCGTGCAGCTTCGACGAGCAGCGGCGCGTGCTCGACATCGCCCAGGACGAAGTCGGGGCGCGAGTGCCGCTGATCACCGGGGTGTGGGCCGACGGCAGCCTGGAAGCGGCTCGCATTGCCCGCATGGCGCAGGACGGCGGCGCCTCCGCGGTGCTGGTATTTCCGCCGGCACCGTTCACACTCGGCCAGTCTTCCGATATGGCCGTCGCGCACTTCAAGACCATCGCGGACGCGAGCGATCTGCCGATCATCGCCTTCCAGTACCCGTTGGCGACCGGCCAGGGCTATCCGCGTGACACCCTCACGCGCATCGCCGACGAGGTGCCGACGGTCCGCGCCATCAAGGATTGGTGTGGCAACGTGCAGCAGCACGAGATGCATGTGCGCCTCCTGCAAGGCCGCGCTCGTCCCGTGAACGTACTGACCACCCACAGCGCTTGGCTCATGAGCTCGCTCGTGCTCGGCTGCAATGGGCTGTTGTCCGGCTCGGGCAGCGTCATCGCCGATCTGCAGGCGGCGCTGTTCCGCGCCGTCCAGGCGAACGATCTTGCCGAGGCGCGCCGCGTCAACGATCGCATCTACCCGCTGGCCCAGGTGTTCTACCGCGAGCCGTGGGCCGACATGCACAACCGCATGAAGGAGGCGCTGGTGCTGCTCGGGCGTCAGCAGCGCGCGGTGGTGCGGCCGCCGCTCACCAAGCTCCCGATGTCCGAGATCGCGAACATCCGCGCCGCGCTGATCGAAGCCGGCCTGATCGGCCGTGAGCCCGGCCGCGACGCGGCTTAGACGCCTTCATCGCGATCCGGTCACTTGATGAAGCCGGCAATCTTCTCGATGACCGGTTTCGGCGTCGCATAGATCTTCTGCACCAGGGCAGCGAGATGCTCGCCGTCCTCGGGTTCGAGATCGAGCTTGTTCCGCCGCGCTTCGGCAATGAATTCCGGGTCCGTCATGGTGGCGGCAAACGCATCGCGCAACATTTTCAGCCGCTCCGGCGGCAGATCGGGCGGCGCCACGAACGGTCGACCGATACCCTGGCCGGCATAGAGGAATTCGATCGCCTGCTTGTCGTCGTTGCTGCGCGCGAGATCGAGGACGAACGGAACATCCTTGAGCTCCGGATTGGGCGCAGCACCCCCCTGGAACAAGACCGAGACGGTCTTCTTCGGGATCCAGTCCGGACGACGGTTCTTGATGCTGTCGAGGCTCTCGCAGATGCCCTCGACCTCGCCACGCTCCATGGCGAGGAATACGTCGGCGGAGGAATGAAAGCCGCCGACCACCTTGAATTTCGTTCCGATGAGCGCGTTGAGCGCTTTTGGATACGCGCGCGTGCCGGTGCCCGGACCGGTGTCGCCCACGATCAATTCCTGGCTGAACAGATCATGTGCGGTCTTCACCTTTGCGGTTTGATACGCGATGCAGACGTTGGTTTCCTTGGCCGGCGTGCCGATCCACGACAGCCTCGTCGCATCGAACCGCGCGCCGGTAGCCCCGGTGAGCGGGCCCAGGGCGGCATCGCGCGCAATGATGCCCAGCACCGTGCCGTCCTTGGGAGCAGCGTGATAGATGTGGCTGGTGGCGACGAAGCTGCCGGCGCCCGGCATGTTCTGCGGCACCACATTCGGCTTGCCCGGCAGATGCCTGCCGATATGGCGGGCAACCGTGCGGCCCCATAAGTCATAGCCGCCGCCCGGCCCGAAGCCGATGATCATCTGCACGGTCTTGCCGGCGAACGCGTCGGCCTGCGCCCACGCGGGCGCCACGCCGAGCAGCAACGACGCCGCGATGCCAAGGCTCGCAACCGGTTTCTCAAACATGACGCGTTTTCCTACGAGCCACCGAGGCTGCGCCCATTAGCGAAATCATCCGAAAGAGATCAAGGACGCGCTTCCCGGATCTTAGCGTGGGACCATGATCGCTGCGCCTCGACGGGTGCTGTTCAGGTTCGCTTTTGCGCCTTCGTCGCCCCTGAAATTCCCGGTAAGCTCCTGGCATCGCTAGGGGAACGGATGATCCCGGCGGACGTTATCCCCGCGAACGAACCACAAGGAGGCTGTCATGGGCTTCGGACGCGGATTGCTGCTTTGGCTTCTCGGGATTCCGCTCCCCATCATCATCCTGCTGGCTCTGTTCTGGCATCACTAAGGCGTCTGTCAGCAAGGCGTCTGTCAGCGCGGGCGTAATTCAGCCGGGGCTGGAATTCCAAAGCCAGGGCGGCAATTGGACCGCAGCAAACCAAAGAGGCCGCCGTCGGGCGGCCTCTTTGTGTCCGGCCAAATAGTCGAAGATCGCGGCCTCCCCCGCTTGCGTAGACGACGCTCGTCGGGAAGAACAAACAGGATCGGCCGCCGGCTAGTGCTCCGATTCCGAAGTTCGCATCAGTTCCCCGCACACTCGAGTGCGAACTTCGGAATCAAAGGAGCACTAGGAATATCGGCATGTTCTAGTGCGGCTTAGAATTTGAAGTTCCTACGCGAGCTTCTTG
>JBJMSU010000143.1:0-34612 GCA_045801465.1 Xanthobacteraceae bacterium
CCGTCGATCGTTGCGGCCCCCGCCGCGTCGAGGCTCCTTCCGACGCCGACGATCTCGCCCCCGCGCACATGCACGTCGCTGCCCGGAATGTCGCCGAGAATCGGGTCCATGGTCATGACATAGGCGTTGCGGATGACGAACTCGCTGCGCGCCGGCAATCCTCGCGGCGCCCCTCCATCGCTCGTCTGCGCGCGAGAAAGCGTCGCCGGAGCCGCGAAGCCGATGCCCAGCGCCGCGCTGCCGCCGACAAAATCGCGTCGATCGATCGTGCTCATCAGGAGCCCTCCCCTTGGCCGCCTCTGTGAGCGGTCCGTTCCCCCGATGCTACGTCGCTTCGGGCCGCGCAACAAACCGCAGGTGCAACTGACAAGAGACCGATTGATCGTCCGGTCTTGGCGCCGCACAATGTGCCGGAGGCAAAAAGATCGGATCGGAGGACGTCGTGATGCTGCGCGTGTTTTCGCTGCTCGTCGCCGCCGTGACCGCCCTGTTCGTTTTCACCGGCGTCACAGCCGCTCCGGCGCTTGCCCAAGGAAAGAAGCTCACGCTGGTCGTCCCGGGCATTCCGCCGATCTTCGCATCGCTGGTCGCCTATGTGGCGGACAGGCAGGGCTTCTTCACGAAATATGGCGCCGCCGTCGAGGTGAAGCCGTCCGAGTCCGGCACCGCTGGCGCACGCGCCCTCGTCTCGCGCGATGTCGACATTTCGCTCTCGCCGTCACCGCTCATCGTGAGCCAGATTTCAAACGCCGGCGTCGACCTGGTCGGCATCTACGGCCTGCCCAACCCGAGCTACGTTCTGGCCTCGACCGATCCCAAGGCCGGCTGCAAGGACGCCGCTGGCCAGGCGGTGGGCGTGGACACGGTCGGAGGAGCCCGCTCGAATGCGCTCAAGGAGATTCTCGCCTCGTGCGGCGCGAAGATCGAGGACGTGCAGCAGGTCACCCTGCCCTCATCCGCGACCCAGCAGGCGATGATCGCCGACCGCATCAAGTTCGGCGTGCTGCATTTCGACGAGCTGCCGGTGATCGAAGCTCAGGGCAAGCCGGTGAAGGTCGTGCTCACGCTCAATGAGGTCAATCCCAACAGCCATTTCGCCCTGTTCACGGTGCGGCGGACCGATCTGGCGGAGAGGCGGGACAATTACGTGCGCGTACTGGCCGGATTGATCGCCGCCGCCCGCTTCATGGCCGCCTCCGAGAACGCCGATCGCTTCGCCGAGATTGCCGCCGGGTTCGGGCGCGCCAAGGATGAAGCAAAGGGCGCGCTGAAGCGCTTCGTCGAGGTCGACTATTGGCCTGTCACCCATGACGGCCTGCCGGCGGCCAAGCTCGAGGCGGTCATCGCCACTGCGGTGAAGACCGGCGGGATTCTCGCCGGCAAGCAGCCGGTCACCTATGAGCGGCTGGTCGATCGCAGCATCTGGAAGGACGCTCAGGGGCTGGTCGCTTCGACGCATTAGGCGGCTGCATCTGCTTGTCCTGCGCTGCGCTTGACAGGGCGGCAGAGACCGGAACACTAGTGCCTCGCTTCCGAAGTTCGTGATACATGGCAGCAACCTCCGACACGAACTTCGGAAACAGGGCACTAGCAAGGCTATGGCTCTAGTGCCGCTTTTCGATTTGAAGTTCCTACAGGAGTTTGCGGCAGGCGGTGTAGGAACTTCAAATCGGCGGCACTGGCGCGTCCGGCGCCGAAACCTTTGGGAGAGCACACGATGACCCCGTTCAAGCTCGCTGTAGCGGGCCTCGTGCTCGGCCTCTCCGCGGCCCCGACTGCGCGCGCCCAGGTGACCGTCGACATTTCGAAGATCACCTGCGAGCAATACATCCTCTACAAGATCACCGATCCCGACCGGATCATCTTCTGGCTCAGCGGCTACTACAACGGCAAGCGTAACAATACCGTCATCGACACGCATGCCTTCGAGGATAGCGTCAACAAGGTGAGAAACTTCTGCCGGGCCAATTTCAAAGCGACGCTCATGCAGGCGGTCGAGAAACTGTTTGCCAGCCCGTAGCTCTCTTCGGCCTCCCAACGTCGGGTTACGCCCGGCCACTCGATTGTCATCCCGGCCGAGCGCCTTGAGGCGCGAGAGCCGGGACCCAGGCCTGCCCCCGCGAAGGCAGGGGTGCCCCTTGCGCTGCCCATGTCGTGATGCCGAGGTACCTCGGTCCCGGATCGGGTCGCTCGGCGCGAACGCGAGCCGTCCGGGATGACAATCGAGAGGCATTGAAAGGCAAATGCGATTGCCCTGAATCCCCGCCCACACCCTACCCGCTCGTGCGCACCACCTGGATGTCGAGGTCGCGGATCTTCTTGCGCAGCGTGTTGCGGTTGACGCCGAGCAGGTCGGCGGCGCGGATCTGGTTGCCGCGGGTGGCGGCGAGCGCGGCCGAGAGCAGCGGGTACTCGATCTCGCGCAGGATGCGGTGATAGAGGCCGGGCGGCGGCACGCCGTCGGCGAAGCCGGCGAAATAGCGGGCGAGATGGCGCTCGATGGTCGCGCTCAGGCTCTCCTCCCCGCGCGGCTCCTCGGCCGTGGCCGCAAAGGCCGGGTGGGTCAGTTCGGCCTCGATGACCGCAGCGGTGATCGTGTCCTGCGGATAGAGCGCCGCGAGGCGGCGGGCGAGGTTTTCCAGCTCGCGCACGTTGCCGGGCCAGCGATAGCGCTTGAGGCGGTCGAGGGCGGCCGTGTCGAGCTGCTTCGGCGGCAACCCTTCGCGCTCGACGAGCGCGAAGAAATGGCGCAACAGGTCGGGGATATCCTCGGTGCGCTCGCGCAGCGGCGGCAATCGCAACGGCACGACGTTGAGCCGGAAGAACAGGTCCTCGCGGAACAGGCCCTGCTGGATCAGCTGCCGCAGGTCCTTGTTGCTCGCCGCAATGATGCGCACGTCGGCCTTGATCGGCGTGCGGCCGCCCACCGTCGTGTACTCGCCCTGCTGCAGCACGCGCAGGAGCCGGGTCTGCGCCTCCATCGGCATATCGCCGATCTCGTCGAGGAACAGCGTGCCGCCTTCCGCCTGCTCGAAGCGGCCGGCGCTGCGCGTGTTGGCGCCGGTGAACGCCCCCTTCTCGTGGCCGAACAGCTCCGACTCGATGAGGTCGCGCGGGATCGCCGCCATGTTGATGGCGACGAAGGGACCGCTGCGGCGCTTGCCATAATCGTGCAGCGCGCGCGCCACCAGCTCCTTGCCGGTGCCGGACTCGCCGCTGATCATGACGGTGAGGTCGGTCTGCATCAGGCGGGCGAGCAGCCGGTAGATTTCCTGCATGGCGGGCGAGCGGCCGACCAGCGGGATCGATTCGAACTCCTCCGGGCTGGGGGCGGGACGCACGCGCTCCTTCGGCTCGGCGAGCGCGCGGCCGACGATGGCCGTGAGCTCCTTGAGGTCGAAAGGCTTGGGCAGATACTCGTAGGCCCCCCGTTCGGAGGCGCGGATCGCGGTGATGAAGGTGTTCTGCGCGCTCATCACGATGATCGGCAGATCGGGGCGGATCTTCTTGATGCGGGGAAGGAGGTCGAACGCGTTCTCGTCCGGCATCACCACGTCGGTGATGACGAGGTCGCCGTCGCCCTGGCTCACCCACCGCCACAGCGTCGCGGCATTGCCGGTCGAGCGCACCTCGTAGCCGGCGCGCGACAGCGCCTGGTTGAGCACGGTGCGGATCGCGGCATCGTCGTCGGCCACCAGGATGCTTCCCGCGGGCATGACAAACCTCTTCAGGCGCCGGCGGGCGGCGGGCCGCCGGCATATCTGGGCATCAGTACCCGGAATAGCGTGCGCCGGGCTTGGCTCTCGCACTCGATCACGCCGCCGTGGTCGCCCACGATCTTGGCGACCAATGCAAGTCCCAGGCCGCTCCCGGTCGGCTTGGTGGTCACGAACGGGTCGAACAGATGCGGCATCAGGTCTTCGGGCACCCCCGGGCCGTTGTCCTTGATGCAGAACTCGAGCGGCAGCGATACGCGCGTGGTCGATCCGGGCAGTGACAGGCGCACGCCCGGTTTGAACGCGGTGGTGAGCTGGATCTCGCCGTCGGACGTTTCGCCGATCGACTCGGCGGCGTTCTTGACCAGGTTCAGGAAGACCTGGATCAGCTGGTCGCGGTTCGCCAGCACCGGCGGGAGCGAGGGGTCGTAATCCTCGACGAAGCGGATATGGCGCGCAAAGCCGCTGTGCGCGAGCTTCTTCACGTGCTCGAGCACCACATGGATGTTGACCGGCTCGCGGTCGACCGGCCGGTCATCGGCGAACACTTCCATGCGATCGACCAGCTTGACGATGCGATCCGCCTCGTCGCAGATCAGCCGCGTCAGGGCCCGGTCGTCGTCGCCGGCAGACTGCTCCAGGAGCTGCGCGGCGCCGCGGATGCCTGACAGCGGGTTCTTGATCTCGTGCGCCAGCATGGCGGCGAGCGCGATGACCGAGCGGGCGGCGCCGCGGTGGGTGAGCTGGCGGTCCATCTTGTCGGCGATCGTGCGCTCCTGCAGCATGATCACCACGTGGCCGTCGCGCTCCGGCAACGGCGCGACATAGAGGTCGACGAGGCGGTCGCCGGAATTGCGCGGGGTGCCGAGATCGACCCGGTACTCGTTGACGGCGGCGCCGCGACCGCGCACCTGGTCCACCAGCGCCAAGAGCGGGCTGCCGAACGGCACCAGGTCGGGAAGGGCGTAACGCCGCAGCAGCGGCGCCGAGACTTCGAAGAAGCTCTCCGCCGCGACATTGGCATAGGTGACCTTGCCGTCGGTCGCGATCAGGATGACCGGCAGCGGCAGCGCGTTGAGAACCGCATCGGCAACGCCGCTGGGGATCGGCGAGACGAACTCGGGCCGGTTCATGCCGCCGCCCTCCAGGCGAACGCGTCATAGGCGTTGGCGAGCCGCTGCCGGACCTCGGCGGGCTCGTCGGCGGTGAGGACGCGCGCGCGCACGCCGCGCAGCATGTCCGCCGGGGCGCCCGCGCAGGACGCCGCAACGTCGAGCGCCCAGCCGAGATGCTTGCGCGCATGGCGCAGCCCGATCGCGCGGCCATGGTGCAGCAGCATCTCTTCGTAGAGATCGGCCACGAGGCGATGTTGCCGCGCGAGCGAGGGCGTGGCCTCGCGCCGTCCTGTGGCAAGCGTGCGGGCAAGCTCACCGGGAAACCACGGCCGGCCCTGGGCGCCGCGTCCGACCATGATGGCGTCGGCGCCGGATGCCGCGAACGCCGCCGCGGCCTCCTCGATGCTCGTGATATCGCCATTGGCGACCACCGGGATCGATACCGCCTGCTTGATCCGGCGGATCGCTGCCCAGTCGGCTCTGCCGTCGTAGAACTGGCAGCGCGTGCGGCCGTGGACGGTGACGAGCTTGACGCCCGCCGCTTCGGCGCGGCGCGCAAGCTCGGGCGCGTTGAGCGCCTGCGCATCCCACCCGAGCCGCATCTTCAGCGTCACCGGCACCGCAACCGCCGCCACCGTCGCCTCGATCAGTGCGAGCGCGTGATCGAGATCGCGCATCAGCGCCGAGCCGGCATAGCCGGTGGTCACCCGCTTGGCCGGGCAGCCCATATTGATGTCGATGATGGCGGCGCCGTTCGCTTCGGCGATGCGCGCGCCTTCCGCCATCCACTTGGCTTCGCAGCCGGCGAGCTGGACCACATGGATGCCGGCGCCCTGCCCCTCGGCGCGCAGCCGCGCCTCGCGTTTGCCCTCGACCAGGGCTGAGCTCGCCGTCATTTCCGAGATCACCAGGCCGGCGCCGAGGCGGGATACGAGCCGGCGGAACGGCGCGTCGGTAATCCCCGACATGGGTGCGAAGATCACCTGGTTCGGCAGGACGATATCGCCGATTTTGAGGGCAGCGGGGGAGAGCGGCCCTATCCGAGGCGTGTCAGCGATTGCACACAAATTGGGCGGCCTGAGCATTGCATAGACTTTAGCCAATTTGGCCGGCGACGCAAGTGCTGCACTGCAAAAAAACGGTGGGCTAACGAACCATGCTTATGGCTGGTGCCCCGCTTCCGGGGTTCGTGATACATCGCGCCGGGACGGCGCGTGGCTGAAGGCGCAAAGCACATGGCGGGACGGGTTGCGGCGGTGGTGGTCGCGGGCGGCCGGGGGCTGCGCGCCGGGGGTGAAACCCCCAAGCAATACAGGACCATAGCCGGTGTCCCGGTGATCCGGTCGAGCCTCACCCTGTTCGCCTTGCATCCGCAGATCGACGTGGTCCAGCCCGTCATTCACGGCGACGATGCCGACGCATTCGCCCAGGCGAGTGCCGGCCTGGATGTGCTCGCTCCCGTCTTGGGCGGGGCGACGCGGCAAGGCTCGGTGCGGGCTGGCCTGGAAGCACTGGCGGGGCTCGAACCCGAGATCGTGCTCGTCCACGACGCCGCACGTCCGTTCGCCTCGGCGGCTCTGGTGTCGCGCGCCGTGGCGGCGGCGGCCGCCGGTGCCGCCGTGCCGGCGCTTGCCGTGAGCGACACCGTCAAGCAGGTCGACGCCGAGGGACGCGTGACCGCCACGCTCGACCGCTCGCACCTGGTCACCGTACAGACCCCGCAGGCCTTCCTGTTTCCCCTCCTGCGCGAGGCGCACGGGCGCGCCGCGCAGGCCGGCCGCGCGGATTTCACCGATGACGCCGCGCTGGCCGAATGGGCCGGCATCGCAGTGTCGGTGTTCGCAGGCGAGCGCGCCAACGTGAAGCTCACCACGCCGGAGGACTTTGCCCGCGCCGAGGCCGAAGGCCTTTCTGCCCTCGCCGATGTGCGCACCGGGTCGGGGTTCGACGTGCATGCCTTCGGCGACGGCGATCACGTCATGCTCGGCGGCGTCCGCATTCCGCATGCGCAGGGAGTCATCGGCCATTCCGACGCCGACGTGGCTCTGCACGCGCTCACCGACGCGGTGCTCGGGGCGCTTGCCGAGGGCGACATCGGGCAGCATTTCCCGCCCAGCGATCCGCAGTGGCGCGGCGCCTCGTCCGATCGCTTCCTGGCGTTTGCCTGCGAGCGCGTGCGCGCGCGCGCCGGCATGATCGCCCATCTCGACGTGACCATCGTGTGCGAAGCGCCGCGCGTCGGCCCGCATCGCGATGCCATGCGCGCGCGCATCGCCGAGATCGCCGGCATCGCGCGTGACCGCGTGGCCATCAAGGCGACGACGAGCGAGACGCTCGGCTTCACCGGTCGCCGCGAAGGGATCGTCGCCATGGCAACCGCCACGATCCGGCTCCCATGGAGCGCAGCATGATCGATGAGACGACGCGCGCCGCCGCTGCGCGCGTGCTCGAGCTCTGCCGCGCGCGCGGGTGGAAGGTGGCGACGGCGGAGTCGTGCACCGGCGGGCTGGTGGCGGCGGCGCTCACGGAGATTCCCGGCTCCTCCGACGTGGTCGATTGCGGCTTCGTCACCTATTCCAACGAGGCCAAGCAGCTCCTTTTGGGAGTTCCGGCCGCCGCGCTCGCGGCGCATGGCGCGGTGAGCGCCGAGACCGCCGAGGCCATGGCGCAGGGTGCGCGCGCGCAATCGGGCGCCGATCTCGCCGTCGCCGTCACCGGCATCGCTGGCCCGGGCGGCGGGTCGGCGGAGAAGCCGGTCGGCCTCGTTCATTTCGCCGCCGCGCGCGCCACGAAGGTCCTCCACCGGGAGAAACGTTTCGGCGACGTCGGCCGTGGCCAAGTGCGGCGGCTCTCCGTGCGCGAGGCGCTGGCCATGCTGGAGGAGCTCGCGCGCGCCCCGGACTGACGTGACGTCGATCACGTTGCAGGGTGCCGCTCACGAACCGGCCTCCAGTCCAGCACGACAAACAAGCGAAAACATTCTTGGGGGGCTTCGAATGCCGAAACTGCCTTTATCCGGCACTTGGCTGCTCGCGCCAATCGTCGGCGACCCGCCGTTCAATGTGATCGAGGTCGATCTTGTCAATCGACGGGGCAGCGTGCGAAAGCGCGAGAAAACAGAGCCGCTGCGGCACGTAATGCCGGGATTTGGAGAAATCGATCAGACGATACCGGACCGCTTTCATGCAAACTATTCTTTTGAAGGCCACCATGGCCGTATCGAAGCGATCATTGACGATCGGGGAGACCTGAAAGTCAATTTTACCGGTACGATCAACGATCATTGGACTGCCCGCAGCAGCAAGCTGGAATGGCGTGCAGACCAGGCCAAATCTGCACGGGTCATGGACCTGTCCTACACGGAACGTTTATCCGAAACCTTGAAACGCTCGCTGCCGCTCATGCCGGCGGAAGCCGCCCAGCAGGTCAAACAGCTGATCACGCCCGCTTCCCTCTCGATCATGGCCGGCACGACGGCCGTTTGGGCGGTCTCCCACTTTTTCGGCGTTGGCGAGATCGCCGATTTGATTTTGATCGTCGCCGGCAGCGTCATGCTGGGCGCGACCGCAGCCGATATTGCGAAGGAACTCGGAGGGTTCGCCAAATACTCGCTGGGTGCCGAGTCGGAGAGCGACCTCGACGAGGGCGCTCAGCATTTTGCCAACGCGGTCGTGAAAGGCGGCCTGAACTTGATTTCCACGATCCTCTTGCGTCGTTTTGCGCAGCGTGGACAAAAGCCGTTCCGCGAAAATTATGTGAAGCCGTGGACTCCAGCAGCCGGTCCCCCGCTCAACAGCACGCCGGGAAAATGGTTCTACCGGCGGCGCTTCATTCGAGATCGACCCGACCTTCGACGCTCCGGACCGATGCGCGGCAACACGTCTTCGGAAGGAGACGTCTGGGTCAGCAATCGACCCCAGGACTACCGGGGAGCAAGTCACCCGATGGCGCTGGAACGCCTCAAAACTTACCGCCATGAAAGCTTCCATTCCTTCCTCACGCCGAAGCTCCAGCTCCTGCGGAATCTGCGCGTGCAGCTTCGGGAGGGTGCCTACGCGAAATCCCATCTCTTGCGTTATCTTGAGGAAGCATTGGCGGAGGCATGGGGTCGCCTCGGAACGGTCGGGGACCTGCCGCGCGCGATCAGCTTCCCGATCGACAAGGGCTACGTCACCCTCGGGCAAATGGGCCAGGAAGCTGCCGGCATCGCCGAGGGCGCCGTGAACGTGGGCGGGACCATCTATCGCGTTTTTTTCGATCACGGATCGTCGGACAAGAAAGTGAGATTTACCTACGATGATGTGGTCGCGGAGCAAGAGGAATAGCCATCGTGCCCGCCGCCACGCTGGAACCGGCGAGCGCGCCCGGCGGTTGTGCGGAACATCGGGGTCGCCGCCGCTCCTCTCCGGTGACGAAGGATTACGCCGGGGCGTGGCGTCGTTTGCCGTAGACCACGTCGGCGCGGCGCTCGAAGGCGTGCGCGAACTTGCGGAACGCGACGTCGAACATGGCGCCCATCACGAGACCGAGCATGCGGCTCTTGAATTCATAGCTGATGAAGAACTCCACGTCGCAGCTCTGCTCGGTGGCGGGATGAAAGCTCCAGCGATTGTCGAGGATCGAGAACGGCCCGTTGATGTACTCGACCTTGATCGCGAGGCCCGGCTTGTCGAGCGTCACCCGCGTCGTGAAGGTCTCGGAGATCAGCTTGTAGGCCACCGTCATGACGGCGGTGCAGACCTCGACCCCCTCGCTCACCTGGGTGCGGCCGCGCACCCGCATGTGTTGGCACAGCGGCACGAATTCCGGGTAGCGCTCCATGTCGGCGACGAGCGCGAACATTTCGTCCGCCGCGTGGTTGACGCGACGCTTGGTGCGAAACGAAGGCATCTTGTTGTTAAGCCCGCGCCTGCCGCGCGGCGGCGAGCCGCCTGAAGTCGTCGCCGGCGTGATGCGAAGAGCGCGTGAGCGGGCTCGACGACACCATCAGGAAGCCCTTGGCATAGGCGATCGTCTCGTAGGCCTTGAACTCGTCCGGCGTCACGAAGCGCGCCACCGGGTGGTGCTTGCGGGTGGGCTGCAGGTATTGGCCGATGGTGAGGAAATCGACGTCCGCGGTGCGCAGGTCGTCCATCAACTGCAGCACCTCGTTGCGCTCCTCGCCGAGGCCGACCATGACGCCCGATTTGGTGAACATAGGCGGCGCGAGCTCCTTCACCTGCTGCAGCAGGCGCAGCGAGGCGAAATAGCGCGCGCCCGGGCGCACCGTGAGATAGAGCGAGGGCACGGTCTCGAGGTTGTGGTTGAACACGTCCGGCCGCGCCGCCACCACCTGTTCGGCGGCGCCGGTTTTGCGCAGGAAATCGGGGGTGAGAACCTCGATCGTGGTCGACGGCGTGCGGGCGCGGATCGCGCCGATGACGGCGGCGAAGTGCTGCGCGCCGCCGTCGCCGAGGTCGTCGCGGTCGACCGAGGTGATGACCACATGCTTAAGGCCGAGCGTCGCCACCGCCTCGGCCACGCGGGCCGGCTCGTCGGGATCGAGCGCGCCCGGCAGGCCGGTCTTGACGTTGCAGAAGGCGCAGGCGCGCGTGCACGTATCGCCCATGATCATGAAGGTCGCGTGCTTCTGCTCCCAGCAGCCGCCGATATTCGGGCAGCTCGCCTCGACGCATACGGTGTTGAGGCGGTTCTCGCGCACGATGCGGCTCGTCTCGGCGTAACCCGCCGAGGTCGGCGCCTTGACGCGGATCCACGGCGGCTTGCGCAGAACGGGGCTGTCCGGCCGGTGCGCTTTCTCGGGATGGCGGGCGGTGTCGACAACGACGACCATAAGGAACTCAATTCTCAGCCTGCGCCCGATGCGCCATGATATTCGCAAGGGAGAGATTTTCCGGGAGCCTCGTCGTCTCGTCCAAGATTGCTCGATTAAGTTGAGAGGGAGTCAAGTTCTTCGCTTCGCTGAGATCGGCACCCCTTAAGATTGTTCCGTCAAGAATTGTATCCTTAAAGTTAGCACCGCGCAGTATCGCATTGCTGAAGTCGGCGCCGCTCAAATTTGCCCGCTCCAAATTTGCAAAACTCAAATCGGTTCGCCGTAGATAGGCCCCATGCACGTCGAGCCGGAACGCATTCATCTCGTTCGCCTGTGCTGCTTTGGTCATGGCTTCCCCAGACGATCTCTCAGCGTACTCATGATTTCGCGGACATCGATGGGCGGATCGCTGTCCCCATATGAGCCGGCACTTTCCCTCAGATAAGCACTCAGCAGCTCATAGGTAGGCCCGGCGAGGTCCGGAAAATCACGTGCTATCTGCCGCAATGTATAGATGGCCCCGAGCCTAACCTCCAGTTTTTCATGCGTAAGCTGGCCGACCGCCCTGTTGAACAGTTCCGCTACGTGGTCGCGCCTTGCAAGTTCCGCCTGTTGGAGGGACGCGTCCGCCTGTTGTGTCGACGCGCTCACTCTCCTCCATGCGAGGTATATTCCAATCAATGCAACGAACACCAAGCCGAAATTTCGGACCACCTCGGAGAGCAGGAGCCAATTCATTGAAGGAAGAGTCCCTCTCCGCTGTGGGCCGGCTCTGTAAGGAGCTTGCCTACCCCGCCGTGCCCTGCACGGCGCGCAGCGCCTCGGAAAAGCTTGCGCGCTCGCCTTTGGGAAATGCGTAGTCCATGAGCCCGTTCACCGAGGTCCAGGTCGGGTGGTAGCGCTGGTAGATGTCCTTGTCGGTGACGTCGCCCCAGCTGCCGTCGGCGTTCTGCACCGAGAGCAGGTACTCGATGCCGGTGCGGATCAGCGGATGCTCGGTGGTGAGCCCGAACGACATCAGCGTGTCGAGGAATTCGCCCATGGTCTCGGCGTCGTTGGTGGCGATGTTCTGCTTCAAGTGGCCGAGCAGGAACTCGTATTCCTGCGGCAGCCATGCCGGCTTGAGCTTCGCGAACGTGTAGTCGTTGAGCCCATAGACGATATGGGTGATGGCATAGGCCACCGCCTCGTACTGTTCGCGCGTCGCCCGCTCGAACTTCGGGTAGGGCCGCATGCGCGGCACCCATTGCAGCACGTCGGCGAGCCGCCCGCCCAGCAGCACGCCGTAGCGTTCGCCCGAATAGGTGGCGATGACGGCGTCGCACAGCACGTCGAAAGGGTCCATCTTGGGGCCGAGCTCGGACAGGCATTTGCGGCAGCGCACGCTGCCGGCCGTGTTGTTGGCGCTGCACCAGTTGCACGCCTCGGGAACGTCGGGCGGGATCGGCTCTCGGGCGGGATCGAATTTGAGGAAATCGCGCGGGCTGAAACGGCTGGCTGCACGCGCGAGGTCGCGCCTCATCCGCTCGCTGCGTAAGCCCATGCCATCGGCGGCGAGTGCGCCGAACACGAGATCGGCGATATCCTCGACGTCGGCATCGTCCGGCACCCGCGGATGGATGCGGCGCCATTCGCGCGCGCGTTCCTGGGCGATCTTGCCGGCGTGTGCCTTGAGGTCGCGGTCCGACGTCGCCGCCGCCATCGTGTAGAAGCACCACAGATAGTCGCTGCCGTATTCGGCGAAGTTCTTTTCGTCCTTCGCGGTCTTGTAGATGAACTCGAGCCCGCGCCGGATCGCCCGCGCCTTGTCGGCGTGGGTGTGGCGCGCGCCGTCCCACAGCGGCCTTGCCGGATCCGGACGCGACCACGCACAGGTCGGCGCCAGCATCACCGGCGCGAACAGCATCGTCCGACGCGTGAGTTTCATGGAAAACGTCTCCCCCCGGGCATTTTTCGCAGCCTGGATCAGCGCCGGCGAAGTCCGGGGGGCACGCCCCGCATCTCGGTTCGCTCATGCGGGCTGCAGACGACAACCTCAGTCACGCCGCGGATTTCGCTACCGCGCATCCGCGCTAAATCAATCGTTGGCATCTTCCATGGTGAAGCCGACCTTGAGCACGGCCTGGTAATAATGGACCTTGCCGTTCTCGATCTGGCCGCGCACCTGCGCCACCTCGAACCAGCGCAGGTTTCGCACCGTCTCGGCGGCGCGCATGACGGCGTTGTTGATGGCGTCTTCAATGCTCTTCTCCGACGAGCCGACGAGATCGATGACTTTGTAGACGTGGTCATGCATGGCGGCCTCCCATTTGATGGCTGACGTGAACCTTCGCTGATCGCGCGGGCGTTTTGACCCGGCGATTGTGACCACATAGATTCGGAAAGCAATCTACCCGTGACGCCTGAGCGCCGGCCGCGCACGAACGCGCACTGGTTCTGAAGTCGCCTTCAAGCAAGGGCGGATCAAATATTGAGCACGCGCCCGTAGGCGTCGAGCACTGCCTCTTTCATCATCTCCGACAGGGTGGGATGCGGGAAGACGGTGTGCATGAGCTCTTCTTCCGTCGTCTCCAGGTTCATGGCGATGACGTAGCCCTGGATCAGCTCGGTGACCTCGGCGCCCACCATGTGCGCGCCGAGAAGCTGCCCCGTCTTCTTGTCGAAGATGACCTTCACCATCCCCTGGTCCTCTCCCAATGCGATCGCCTTGCCGTTGCCGACGAACGGGAACCGGCCGATCCGCACCTCGACCTTCTTCTCCTTGGCGGCGGCCTCGGTTAAGCCCACCGAGGCCACCTGCGGCGCGCAATAGGTGCAGCCGGGGATCAGGTTCTTGTCCATCGGATGGGGTTTCAGGCCTTTGATGGCCTCGACGCAGACGACGCCTTCGTGCTCGGCCTTGTGCGCCAGCATGGGCGGACCGGCGACGTCGCCGATGGCGTAGATGCCGGGCACGTTGGTGCGGCAATAGCCATCGATCACGATCGTGCCGCGCTCGATCTTCACGCCGAGCTTCTCCAGGCCCAGGTTCTCCACATTGCCGACGACGCCGACCGCCGAGATGACGCGCTCGAACTCCGCCGTCTGGGCGTTGCCTTTTCCGTCTTCGTAGGTGGCGCTGACCGAGTCCTTCTTCTTCTCGAGCTTCGTCACCTTGGCGCCGGTAAAAATCTTCATGCCCTGCTTCTCGAACTGCTTGCGGGCGAAGGCGGCGATCTCGGCATCCTCGACGGGAAGGATCTGCGGCAGGACTTCGACCACCGTGACCTCGGAGCCGAGCGTGCGGAAGAACGAAGCGAACTCGATGCCGATCGCGCCCGAGCCGATGACCAGCAGCGACTTCGGCACGCGGTCGGGCACCATGGCCTCGAAATAGGTCCAGACGAGCTTGCCGTCGGGCTCGAGCCCGGGCAGCGCGCGCGGGCGCGCGCCGGTCGCGATGATGATGTGCTTGGCCTGATAGGTGCCTGCGCCCAGCGCGCCCTTGGGCGCCTCGCTGCGGCCGGCCTTGACCGTCACCTTGCCGGGCGCGTCGATCGCCGCCTCGCCCCAGATCACCTGCACCTTGTTCTTCTTCATGAGGAAGCCGACGCCGGTGGAGAGCCGCTGCGCCACCTTGCGCGAGCGCTCGACCACCGCCTTGGGATCGTAGCCGACCTTCTCGGCGGAGAGCCCGTAGTCCTTGGCGTGCTGGAAGTAGTGGAAGATCTCGGCCGAGCGCAGAAGCGCCTTGGTCGGGATGCAGCCCCAGTTGAGGCAGATGCCGCCGAGATATTCGCGCTCGACCATGGCAGTCTTGAGCCCGAGCTGCGCCGCCCGGATCGCCGTGACATAGCCGCCCGGCCCGGAGCCGATGATGAGGACGTCGAAGGAGGTGTCAGCCATTTTGTGTCTGCGTCAGTTGTTCTCTTGCGGTGGCGAACCGTACCAAGCCGGACGGAAAAACGATCGTGCGGCCTCCCATATGACTATCACATCTGAACGTGCCGCCGCATTGTTCCCGCTGTGGGCGCCCAATACTACAGCGGCGCCGCCTTCGCGGTCTTCACGCAATCGTCGTTCATGCGGGTGAACAGCTGGTCGGCGGGCTCGAACAGCTTGTCGATCTCGGATGGCGGCGTGGTATGCGCGGCGCTTAAGATCTTCTCCAGCGTCCGCGACAGCTGCGTGTACTGGTAGCGCACATCCTCGTTCTGGAAGTTGGCCAAATACGTGCCGAGCGCCGCCACCTTGCTGACGGCAGTGGCGGCGTCGAGCTCCATCATGGTGTCGGCCATGCTGATGTTGATGGCCCGCTCGCGCTCGCCGGCGCGGGCGATCACGCCGACCTTGAGCTTGACCTGAAAATAGGCGTCGATCACCTCCTTGCAGGTGCGGATGTACTCGCCGCGCGAGACGTTGCGCTGGATGGCCTCGAGCTGCCGCGTATAGATGTAGTTCTGATAGAACGCCGCGCCGACCGACATCATGGCGAGGAAAATGGACAGAAGCGCGAGCAGCGCCGAGCGGTCCTGACCGATCAACCCACGCATGCGTCCCCCAAGAACCTGAGTCACGTCACCTGCGTTCGCCAGCGTCGACGCAGCAGCCACCAATGGATCAGGGCGGCGACGGCGCAAGGCAGCAGAAATCCGACGACAAACAACAGGGCGATCGCCATGGCGATATTGCCGCCGATCCCGGGCGAGGTCTCCAGCTTGCCAAAAACAAGCGCCGCGGCGCCGACGACGAGCATCGCAGCCAGCAGCGCGGCTGTCGTCATATGGAGAAGACGAACGGTTTTGCCATAGCGATCGATGATCATATAGACGATCGACAACACCAGCATTGTTGCGAGCAGAGGGACGAGCGCGCCAAATCCATGCCCGCCGAGCACGATGCTCATAAACGCCTGCTGGACCACGCCGCCGATGATCGCCGAGAGCAAGAAGGCCAACATATAACGGATCGCGCCGTCCATCGGGCTAAAGAGCCTTGGCCCGTCCGCGATGCGCCATCACACCACCATCATCACCGGGTTCTCGATCAGGCGCTTGAACGCGCTCATGAGCTCGGCGCCGAGCGCGCCGTCCACCGCGCGGTGGTCGGTGGAGAGCGTCACCGTCATCAGGGTGGCGACCTCCACTTTCCCGTTTCGCACCACCGCCCTCTCCTCGCCGGTGCCGACCGCCAGGATGGTGGCGTGCGGCGGGTTGATGACGGCGGCGAAGTCCTTGATGCCATACATGCCGAGGTTCGAGACCGCGGTCGAGCCGCCCTGATATTCCTCCGGCTTGAGCTTGCGCGCCCGCGCGCGCGCCGCGAGATCCTTCATCTCGTTGGAGATCGCGGACAGCGATTTCGTCTCGGCATGGCGCACCACCGGGGTGATCAGCCCGCCCGGAATGGCCACCGCCACCGCAACGTCGGAAGCCTTGTGCTTGAGCAGCGCACTTTCGGTCCAGGTCATGTTGGCGTCCGGCACCCGTTGCAGCGCCAAGGCGAGCGCCTTGATGACGAAGTCGTTGACCGAGAGCTTCCACGCCGGCTTGCCGTCCTTGTCCTTTGGCGCCGCCGCGTTGATCTCCTCGCGCGCCGCCGCGAGCTTGCCGATGTCGCAGTCGATCGTGAGGTAGAAGTGCGGGATCGTCTGCTTCGCCTGCTGCAGGCGCTGCGCGATGATCTTCCGCATATTGTCGTGCGGCACGACCTCATAGGAGTCGGGCGCGAACAGCGCGCGGATCTTCTCGTCCGACGGCGCCGGGAGCGGGGCTGCCGCTGCGGCGGGCGCACCCGGAGCCCGCGCCGCCGCCGGCGCCAGGCCTTTGCCTTCCTTGGCGGCTGCGATGTCGCGGGCGATGACGCGGCCGTGCGGACCCGAGCCCTGCACGCGCGCGACGTCGATACCGGCTTCCTTGGCGAGCCGCCGCGCCAGCGGCGAGGCAAAGATGCGCCCGCCCCCATTCGTACGCGGCGCGGCGTCGGTCGCCCCACCCGGTCGGCCTGCGGCCGACCACCCTCCCCCTGCGGGGGAGGGATGACGCGGGGATGAAGCTTGCTCCATCCCTCCCCCACCGGGGGAGGGTGGCGCCGAAGGCGCCGGGCGGGGGGCAGCTTGCACAGTTGCGGCGGCTTGCTGCGGGGCGCTGGTCGGCTGGGCGCCGGTCTCGCCGCCACTCTGATCGGGGGCGCGTTGCTGTTGGGTTTGCGGCTTGGGTGCCGCGCCGGTTTTTCCGGCGGCGGCCGCGGCGCCTTTGACGTCCTCGCCCTCGCCCGCCAGCACGGCGATGAGCTCGTTGACCGGCACGTCCGCGGTGCCCTCCGGCACCACGATTTTCGCCAGCACGCCCTCGTCGACCGCCTCCACCTCCATGGTCGCCTTGTCGGTCTCGATCTCGGCGATCACGTCGCCCGGCGCGACCTTGTCGCCCTCCTTCTTGAGCCACTTCGCCAGGTTGCCCTTCTCCATCGTGGGCGACAGCGCCGGCATGAGGATGTTGATGGGCATGGCGGGGCGTCAGCTCAGCGCGCCGGTCGTGCCGGGATCGGTCGGCGCGTCCATTTCGGCCTCGAAGATTCCGCGGATGCGGGCGAGCGTCTCCTCCTCCGGCATCTTCTTTTCGTTGGCATAGATGCGCGCGATATGGCGCGTGACGTCGGCGATCAGCATGCCCCAGGCCTCCGGATCGTCGAAGGCGCGACGCAGCGACACGTGCAGGCCGCCATCGACGATGACGGCGCGCAGGACCTCGATGCCGCCCTGCTCCATGGCGGCGGGCGGGATATGCAGCGCATCGAAGACGGGTACTTCTTTTTCGCGATCGGCGTTCATCGGTAGCACACCGCCTTTGCGGCCTCGACGACTTCGGCGACCGAGGGCAGCGCCAGTTTCTCCAGATTGGCCGCATAGGGCATCGGCACGTCCTTGCCGGAGACGCGGGCGACCGGCGCATCGAGATAATCGAACGCCTGGTCCATGACGCGCGCGGCGATCTCGGCGCTGATGCCCGACTGCGGCCAGCCTTCCTCGACGGTGACGAGGCGGCCGGTCTTCTTCACCGACGCGATGATGGTGTCGCTGTCGAGGGGACGGAGCGTGCGCACGTCGATCACCTCGGCCTCGATCTGCTCCTTCGCCAGCTCCTCGGCGGCTTTCAGCGCATAGGTCATGCCGATGGACCAGGCCACGATGGTGACGTCGTTGCCGGGCCGCGCGATTTTCGCCTTCCCGATCGGGACGAGATAATCGTCCAGCTTCGGCACCGGGAACGACTGGCCGTAGAGGATCTCGTTTTCGAGAAAAATGATCGGATTGGGGTCGCGGATCGCCGACTTGAGCAGACCCTTGAAGTCGGCGGCCGTATAGGGCGCGACCACCTTGAGCCCGGGGACGTGACTGTACCAGGGGGAAAAGTCCTGGCTATGCTGGGCCGCGACCCGGGCGGCCGCGCCGTTGGGGCCGCGGAACACGATCGCGCACACCATCTGGCCGCCCGACATGTAGAGCGTCTTCGCCGCCGAGTTGATGATCTGGTCCATCGCCTGCATGGCGAAATTGAACGTCATGAACTCGACGACCGGTTTCAAGCCCGCCATGGCGGCGCCGATGCCCAGCCCGGCAAAGCCGTGCTCGGTGATCGGCGTGTCGATCACCCGCTCCTTGCCGAACTCCTGTAAGAGGCCCTGGGTGACCTTGTAGGCGCCCTGATACTCCGCCACCTCCTCGCCCATCACGAAGACGTCCTTGTCGCGGCGCATCTCCTCGGCCATGGCGTCGCGCAGCGCCTCGCGCACCGTCATCGTCACCATCTCGGTGCCTTCCGGCACGTCCAGCTCGGGGACTGCCTGCGGTTTCGGCGGCGCGGCCGCGGCGGATTTCGGCTGCGCCGGCGCGCGCGCCTCCTTTGGCGGTTGCTCCGCCGGAGGAGCGGACTCGGTTCCCTTCTGCTGCTGCTCGGGCCGCTCCTGGCGTGCGGGCGCCGCAGCCTTCGACGCCTTCGCAGCGCCGCCATCGCCGCTGATCGCCGAGGCATCTTCCCCTTCGGCCAGGATCATGGCGATCGGCGTGTTGACGGCGACGTCGGCGGTTCCTTCCGCCACCAGGATCTTGCCGAGCGTGCCTTCGTCCGCGGCTTCCACCTCCATGGTGGCTTTGTCGGTCTCGATCTCGGCGATGATGTCGCCGGCCTTCACGGCATCGCCTTCCTGCTTCACCCACTTGGCGAGGTTGCCTTTCTCCATCGTGGGCGACAATGCGGGCATCAGGACTTGGATCGGCATGATCTAATCTTCATCTCGCAAAACGATGGAGGTTTGCCGCGGCCGACCAGGCGGCGGCCGCGATCATCAGACAGGCGATGAAGGCGACCAGCGCCTTGTTGAGACGCGCCGCCTGCTCGCCGGCGGCGCCTGTGAACCGGGTCATGACCAACGGCCACACCAGGACCGCGAGCCAGCGCCTGGGACGCCCGGCAGCGATGCGCGCCGAGAACACGGCGCCGGCAAGAAAACTCGCCAGCGCGCCCGCCAAGGCGAGCCAGGTAATGAAAGCTGCCGCGCCTGCCGCCACGGTTTGCGCCTCACCGGTAAACGTCTGTCCACAGCTCGGACGGATCGGGCTCAGGGTCATTGGTGGCGAACTCGGCCGCCTCGTTGACGATGTCGCGCACCCCGCCGTCGATCTTCTTCAATTCGTCTTCGCTCGCGAGCTTCTTCTCCAGGATGCGGTGGCGCACGCGCTCGATCGGGTCTTGTTCGGTGCGCACCTTCTGTACCTCCTCGCGCGTCCGATATTTCGCCGGGTCCGACATCGAGTGCCCGCGGTAGCGGTAGGTGAGCATTTCGAGGATATAGGGGCCCTCGCCTCGGCGGGCGCAGTTCACCGCCTTCTCGCCGGCAGCTTTCACGGCGCGCACGTCCATGCCGTCGACCTGCTCGCCCGGGATATTGAACGAGGCGCCGCGCTGCGACAGGTCGACGGTGGCCGACGAGCGCGCGATGGCGGTGCCCATGGCGTAGCGGTTGTTCTCGATGATGTAGACCACGGGCAGCTTCCACAGCTCCGCCATGTTGAAGCTTTCGTACACCTGGCCCTGATTGGTGGCGCCGTCGCCGAGATACGTGAGCGACACATTGTCGTTGCCGCGGTAGCGGTTGGCAAAGGCCAGCCCGGTGCCGAGCGGCACCTGCGCACCGACGATGCCGTGGCCGCCATAAAACCCCTTCTCGATGGAGAACATGTGCATGGAGCCGCCCTTGCCCTTGGAATAGCCGTGGCGGCGCCCGGTCAGCTCGGCCATGACGCCTTTCGGATCCATGCCGCAAGCAAGCATATGACCGTGGTCGCGGTAGCCGGTGATCACCTCGTCGCCGGGCTTGAGCACCATCTGCATCCCGACGACGACCGCTTCCTGGCCGATATAGAGATGACAGAACCCGCCGATCAGCCCCATCCCGTACATCTGACCGGCCTTCTCCTCGAACCGGCGGATCAGCAGCATGTCGCGGTAGGCTTTGAGCTCCTGCTCCTTGGCGAACTCGGCGGGCGGCGTCGCCTGGCCGGCAGCCGTGTCAGACTCGGCGGCGGCGGGCGCGGCGGGGACGGCGGGCGCAGCTTGCTTCTTCTTGGCGACGGCCATGATGGTCCTCGGGTCCTCAGGGAGCCTTCAGCGAATGATCCGTGGTCTTAACGAAGAAGATGCATTGCCGGCTCAAGTCGGCAATGGCGAATTTTGTTCGCCCGGACCTGAGACAGATCAGATAGCTCAAATCGGGGAGCCGCGAAAGCGAGGGACCGTCGCTCGCAGCGACGCAGGCAAATCCCTGGTAAACACCATCGGAGGTGTCGGCGCGCAGCGGGATCGCGTTTTCAGCGTCGGCGCAGCACCAGCGTGACATCGCGCGGGTGCATGTAGTCGAGTTGCGCCCGGGCGCGCTCCTCCAGGAGGTCGGGGTCGACCGCGTTCGGCCGCAGCAGCGACACCCGGTGTTCCCAGGCGGCGTGCTCGTCCTTGAGCTCGGAAAGCTCGCGCGTCAGATCGGCGGCCTGCTGCACCAGATCGTGCTTCGCCTTCAGCCCGTGGTCGCCCGAATGGGCGTGCGCCCAGAAGTAACCGATGATCAACGCGGCCGCGATATAAAGACCGATCGTCCCCAGGACGGCGTGGGTGCGGCTGCGACTGATCATGCGGTGGCCCATGGCGCGAACATGCGCGGTCGGCGTTAACGGTGCTTTAACGAGGAGAACGTCACGTTCCTGCGTCGCAGGATGACTTGCACTCACGGAGCTTTTCAAAGTTGTCGCAGCGCATCAATTTGCGTGTTTGCGTGAGATCTACTGTCTCTGCCTTGGATTGGTCCAACATCTGTCTTGCAAGAGGCAAGAACGTCGTAAGAATACCACAGTTGGAGATCCTTGGCACATTGGCAAGAGTATCTTAATTATAGTGCTTGTAAAACGGCACTGCTTTCGGTATGGGGCACCGAACACAAAAACAATGGGAGCGGAGATGTGGAAGGCAGCTTTGCCTGGGCTGATCGCGCTTGTCACCGTGGGTCTGTCCTTGGTTTCCGGCGAGGTCGTCAAGCGAGACAACGAACATAAGCCGATCCTCGCGCTGGCGCGGACCGGCGAGCCGGCCGCAGCGACAAAGGTTGCTTCCGACGTTCGGGCGTCCGACGCGCAGAAGGCGACGCCGCCCCGCGCAAATGGTCGTCCCGTTGCGCTCGTCATCGGCAATGCCGCCTATCCGGATGCCGGCCTCCCCCTCGCTCAGCCTGTGAACAATGCACGGGCGGTGGCCGCCGCGCTCAGGGAGCAGGGATTCGAGGTGGAGCTTGGCGAGAACCTCACCAAGCAGGGGACCGAAGACGCGTTCGCCGCGTTCAAGCGCAAAATCGAGCCCGGCTCTGCGGCACTCATCTTCTTCAGTGGTTTCGGCATCCAGACCGGGCGCCAGACCTATATGGTCCCGGTGAACGCCCATATCTGGAACGAGGCCGACGTCCGGCGTGCCGGCGTCAACGTCGAGCCGCTGCTGACCGAGATCGACGCCAAAGGCGCCGGCCACAAGCTCGTCGTCATCGATGCGTCGCGGCGTAACCCGTTCGAGCGCCGGTTCCGCGCCGTGTCCATGGGTCTTGCGGCGATCCACGCTCCCGATGACACGCTCGTGATGTACGCGGCGGCGCCCGGCAAGGTGGTGAGCGACGGCGAGACCGAGGTCAGCCCGCTGATGGACGAGCTCGTCGCGCAGATCCGTGCCCCGGGCCAGACCGCCGAGGAGGTCTTCAACCGAACGCGCCTCGCCATCTCCCGCGCGTCCAACCACGAGCAGGTGCCGTGGGTCTCCTCCTCGCTGGTCCAGGACTTCCCGTTCGCCCCCGCCGAGCCCGCCAAGTCGCAGCACAGCGCGCGGTAGGCGTTTCGTAGCCCGCATAAGCGAAGCGACATGCGCGGGTCGGCCGACCCGGATTTCGACGTCATCCGGCCTACGGTCGCGTCTACCGCAGCGCCTTCAGGGCCGCTCTGCCGGCATAAGCTGCCTGCGGCCCCAGTGCCTCCTCGATACGCAGGAGCTGGTTGTATTTCGCGGTGCGGTCGGAGCGCGCGAGGGAACCGGTCTTGATCTGCCCGCAATTGGTGGCGACCGCGAGGTCGGCGATGGTCGCGTCCTCGGTCTCGCCCGAGCGATGCGACATCACCGCCGTGTAGCTCGCCTTGTGCGCCATCTCGACTGCGGCAAGCGTTTCCGTCAGCGAGCCGATCTGGTTCACCTTCACCAGGATCGAGTTGGCGAGCCCGTGCATGATGCCCTCGGCGAGCCGCTTGACGTTGGTCACGAACAGGTCGTCGCCGACCAATTGGCACTTGTCGCCGAGGCGGCCGGTGAGGATCTTCCAGCCGTCGAAGTCGTCCTCCGCCATGCCGTCCTCGATGGAGACGATCGGGTAGCGCGACGCGAGGTCGGCCAGGTAGCGCGCCTGCTCGTCGCGCGAGCGCTTCCTTCCCTCCCCTTCATACTCATAGACGCCGTTGCGGAAGAACTCCGTCGCCGCGCAATCGAGCGCGAGCGCGACATTCTCGCCCGGCCGATAGCCGGCCGCTTCGATCGCCTTCATGACGAAATCGAGCGCGGCGTCGGCGGACGGCAGGTTGGGGGCGAAGCCGCCCTCGTCGCCCACATTGGTGTTGTGGCCGGCGTCCTTCAGCGCCTTCCGCAAGGTATGGAAGATTTCCGCGCCGAAGCGAAGCGCTTCGGCAAAGTTCGGCGCGCCGATCGGCATGATCATGAATTCCTGGAAGTCGATCGGGTTGTCGGCATGCACGCCGCCATTGACGATGTTCATCATCGGCACCGGGAGCACGCGCGCCGCCACGCCGCCCACATAGCGGTAGAGCGGCAGGCGGTTCGCCGCCGCCGCTGCCGTGGCGACGGCAAGCGAGACGCCGAGAATGGCGTTGGCGCCGAGGCGAGCCTTGTTGGGGGTGCCGTCGAGGGCGATCAGCGTCTCGTCGATCTTCACCTGAGCTTCCGCGTCCATGCCGCCGATCGCGTCGAAGATCTCGCCGTTGACGGCATCGACCGCCTTGCGCACGCCCTTGCCCTGATATCGCGTCTTGTCGCCATCGCGCAGCTCGACCGCCTCGTGCGCGCCGGTCGACGCGCCGGATGGCACCGCGGCGCGGCCTCTCGCGCCATCCTCGAGCACCACGTCCACCTCGACGGTTGGGTTGCCGCGGCTGTCGAGGATTTCGCGGCCAATGATGTCGACGATCGCAGTCATGGCACCTCCGCGCGCCAGATCGGGGAGCGCCGGCGCGCCGGCTTTTACAGGATTCGCCGCCGCGGCGAAAAGGCCGGATGGCCCTCCCGATCGAGGTAGGCTAAATGTCTAGCGGGAGCCGACGATGAGCTACGTCAAGCATGTGTTGCAGCCGGGCGAAGAGGTGCGCCATGCGGCCAGCCTGCATTGGAGCCTGTACCTGCCTGGGCTTCTCGTCTGCGTGCTCGCCTTGATCGTCGCCCTGCTGCGACCCGACCCGTCGGTTCATTGGGTGACCAATCGAACGTTCGTCATCGCGGCCTGGCTTTGCTTCGCGGCCGGACTGATACTCCTCGCGCAAGCCTGGTTCCGCTGGTGGACGACGGAGATCGCCGTCACCAATCGCCGCGTCATCTACAAGACCGGGTTCATCTGGCGCGACACCACGGAAATGCACATGGACAAGGTGGAAAGCGTCGACGTCAAGCAGTCCATTCTCGGCCGCATTCTCGACTACGGCGACGTCGAGATTCGTGGTGTCGGCACCGGCTTCGAGCCGTTGCGGCGCATCGATGCGCCGCTCGAGCTTCGCAACCACATTACCGCAGTGTGAGGACGAGATTGCCGTCACGCAGGCGCATGGCGCGCGACGCACTTCAGCTCGGCCAGCCGACCCGCATTCCCGCCTCGCCCGACGAGGCGAAGCTCGATCGCGTGCCGAACCCGCATGCGGATACGGCCTACGTCGCCCGCTTCACCATGCCGGAGTTCACCGTGATGTGCCCGGTTACCGGCCAGCCCGACTTCGCCATTATGGTCATCGATTACGTGCCGAACCGCTGGCTGGTGGAGTCGAAGTCGCTCAAGCTCTATCTCAACAGTTTCCGCAACCACGGCGCCTTTCACGAGGAGTGCACGCTGAAGATCGGCAAGACGCTGGTGGCTCTGCTTGCGCCGCGCTGGCTGCGCATCGGCGGCTACTTCTTCCCGCGCGGCGGCATGCCGATCGACGTGTTCTGGCAGGCCGGCAAGCTTCCGGCCGGCGTCTGGGTGCCGGATCAGGGCGTGCCGCCCTATCGCGGACGCGGCTGAGTCATTTCCGCCACCAACCGCTTCATTTCGGCCGCGGGATCTTCGGCCCGCATAATGCTGCCCATCACGGCAACGCCGGCAGCGCCGGCACCCTGCATCTCCGTCACCTCGTCGGCCGTGATGCCGCCGATGGCGATGATCGGCACCGAGGTCGCGCGGCAGATGTCGCCAATTCCACGGGGCGCGAGAAACGGTCCATGACCCGGCTTGCTCGGCGTCGCATAGGCGGGACCGGCGATCGCGTAATCGACGACCGCGGGATCGAGGACTTCCGCCTCCGTCGCGGTGTGGATCGAGATACCGATCAGCGCGCCCCTCCCGAGCAGTTGGCGCGCGAGCGCTGGGTTTCCGCCGGCCGAGAGGTGAACGCCATCGAGCCCGGCTGCGTGCGCCAGAACGGGATCGCCGTGCAAGGTGAGACGCGCTTGCGAGGCTCGCGCGATGGGCAGCAAGCGCCTGGCCAGCGCGACCTGTTCGGCCGGCGGCAGGTCTTTCTCGCGCAGGCTCGCCCAACGGCATCCGGCCGCGAACGCCGCGCCGACAAGCTCATCGAGCGGCGCGCGCGCCTGCCGGCGATCGGTGACGAGGAGCAGCGGCGGCGACGGCAGGGCCATACGCAATCACATGCTTGCCTCTTCGTCATCACCGGGCTTGTCCCGGTGATCCCGTTTAAGTTGGCACGGCCGTGCCCACCTGATCGAGATTGCCGGGACAAGCCCGGCAACGACGAAGCTACTGACTAGGTTCCGACCAGGCCGAACTGCGGGCTCGACGGTTCGGCCGCCGCGCGCTTGGGGATGCGGCCGGCGAGGCGCGCGAGCCGGCCGCCTTCGACCGCCGCGCGCATGGCGGCGGCCATGCGCACCGGGTCCTGCGCCTTCGATACCGCGGTGTTCAACAGCACGGCGGCGCAGCCGAGCTCCATGGCGAGCGCCGCGTCGGAGGCCGTGCCGATGCCGGCGTCGAGAACGACGGGAACCGGTGCGCGGGCGCAGATCAGCTCGATCAGATGCGGGTTGGCAATCCCCAGGCCCGATCCGATCAGCGAGCCGAGCGGCATCACGGCGGCAGCGCCGGCATCGGCGAGCTTGCGGCAGGTTACCGGGTCGTCGTTGCAGTAGGGCAGCACGACGAAGCCCTTGGCGAGAAGCGCCTCGGTGGCGCGCACCAGCTCTTCGATATCCGGATAGAGCAGCTCGCGATCGCCGATCACTTCGAGCTTGATCCAGTTGGTGTCGAGCGCCTCGCGTGCGAGCTCGGCGGTGAGGATCGCATCCTTGGCGGTCTGGCATCCCGCCGTGTTGGGCAGGAAGTGCACGCGCCCGGCCAGGAGATCGGTCAGGCTTTCCTCCTCGCCGGCCAGGCTGATGCGGCGGATCGAGGCGGTCACCATCTCGGTCCCGCTCGCCGCCACCGCGTCCAGCATGACCTGCCGGTTGGGATAGCCGGCGGTGCCGAGAAACAGGCGCGAACGGAACTCGCGGCCGGCGATGACGAGCGGATCGGAAACGTTCGGCTTCGCCATCGCTCATCCTCCCTGGCGCGCGCGCACGATCTCGACGGCATCGCCGGGAGTGAGCCTTGTGTCGCGCCATGCCGCCCGCGGCACCACCGCGCCGTTGAGCGCGACCGCAACCCCGCGCGCGTCGGCGCCGATGTCTTTTTCGTCGAGCAGGGCCGCAACGGTCGCGACGGCCAGCGTTTCGCGCTCGCCGTTGACGCTGATGGTGACGGTCTCGGTCATCATCTCATGTCCTGATCACTCGGCCGCCTCGGCGCGCGCGAACCGTTCCATGCCAAAGGGGCGGATGGCCGGGTCGACCGCGCCGTCGAGCACGAGGCGCGCGATGTGCTCGGCGGTCACCGGCGCGAGCAGGATGCCGTTGCGGTGATGGCCGGTGGCATAGACGAGCCCGTCGAGCGGCCCCGGTCCGAGGATCGGCGCGTCGTCGCGGCTGCCGGGGCGATGCCCGACCCACATCTCATCGATCGGCAATTCCTCGATCGCCGGTACGATGCGCCAGGCGGCTTCCAACAGCGAGAGCACGCCGCCCGCGGTAAGCGTGGCATCGAAACCCTTCTCCTCGACCGTCGCGCCGAGGATGAGGCGGCCGTCGCGGCGCGGGACCATATAGACGTTCGGGCCCCAGACCACATGGCTGAGCAGCGGCGCGGCCGGATCCATGTGCAGCGCCAGGGTCTGCCCTTTCACCGGGCGCACCGGCGGCAGCAGCGGCGCCGGGATGCCGCCGATAGCGCGCGACCACGCCCCGGCGGCGATCACCACGGTGGCGGCGTCGACATCGCTGCCGTCCGCAAGATGCACGCCGGTGGCGCGGGCATGGCTGACGAGCACCCGCTCCACCGCCGTATGTTCCCGGATCACCACGCCTGATGCAGTGGCGGCGTCGCGCAGCGCCGCAACGAGCTTGCGATTGTCGACCTGATGGTCCTCGGGACTGAACACCGCGCCGGCCAGCGCGGCCAAATGCGGCTCGCGCCGCCGTGCTTCCGGGCCAGAGATCCATTCGAGCGGAAGCCTAAGGCTGTGCTGGAAGGCAAGCTGGTGGCGCAGCCGCGCCTGGTCGTCGGCCGTCAACGCGACCACCAGCGTGCCTTCGCGCCGCAGCTCCACGCTCAGGCCCGTGGCCTGTTCGAGCTCCGCCGCGAAGGCCGGCCATGCGGCCTGGGCAAGGCGCCCGAGCGCCACCAGGGCCTCCTCGCCCGGCTCCGCCTCGGCGCAGGCGGCCAGCATGCCGGCCGCCGCGTGGCTCGCCCCGGCCCCGGCGGCGCCGCGGTCGAACACGCTCACGCGGGCGCCGCGCTGCGCCAGGCGCCACGCGATGCCGAGCCCGACGACGCCGGCGCCGACGATCGCGACGTCGGGTCGATCCGTGAACTGACGCGTGGAGGCTGCCATCTCGGCTCCCTACGCTGGCATGACCCAGACAGGTTCAAAGGGTGTGATCTCAGCCGCGGTCAGCGCGGCACCCCTGGCCGTAGGCATATAATCGGCATCTTGGGGGCGTCATGCAAGGGTCTGTGCCATGCCTCCGGCATGGGCGCTACTCCTGCCACGTCGGCGCTTTGGCCGCGAGTTCTTTGAGCCCGTTGGTCTCGTCCGCCGACCGGTGTGCCCAAGCTTCGAACGCTTCCCAGTCGTTCGCCGGAATGGTGACAGTGCGCCGTTCCAGGAGGTCCGCTTCGGCCGCATCGAGTGCCTTGCGCCGGATGAACTCGCTGAGATTGGTGCGTGCAAGCTCGGAAGCGGCCTTCAGGATGGCGCGCTCTTCCTGGCTGAGCCGTATGGTGAGCACCGAGGTTGTCATTTACAGGCGGTTCCTCGCCAGCATCACGCTCGGTATGACAATACATTCCGGCCCGCTCAAGTGGGCCCGGGAGCGTGCAGCAGGCGCACGGAGATCAAGGCCACCAGGGCAACGCCGATGGCGGCGATCACCAGAGTCGGGCCTTGGCCGGCCCATGCCAGGCCCAATCCGTAGAAGACGGGTCCGATCGCCTGGCCGAGGAAGAACGACGAGGAGTGCAGCGCGGCCGACGATCCGCGCGCTTCCGGCGCGAGCTCGGTCATGAACACCTGGATCGAGCCGTGCAGCAGGTAGAAGCCGAGGCCCAGGAGCCCGAAGGCCAGCAGCGCGAGCGGCCACCATACGTGCAGCGCGACCGAGCTCAACGCGATCGCGGCAACGAGGCCGCCGGTCATCATGATGCGGCGTTGCCCGAACATCTCGAGCAAGGCGCCGACCACCATCGCGTAGAGAACGCCGCCGAGCGAGAAGCCGGCGATGACGAGGCCGGCGATGGACGCACGCGCTTCGCCGCCCGCCAGCAGCAGCAGCGCCACATACGGAAACACGCCGAAGATGAAGATGCCTTCGAAAAATACGGCGCCGAAGCACACCTTGGCGCGCGGATTGGCCAGGATCGCACGATATCCGGCCGGCACCGATTTGAACGGGATGCGCGTCGATTTCACGTCGGTCGTGCGGAAGCCGATGATGGCCGTGAGCAACGCCAGCGCCCCTATGGCGCCCGTGAGCAGGAACACGCCGCGCCAGCCGATCAGGTCGGCGACGATGCCGGCCGCCGAGGCGCCGAGCAGGTTGCCGCTCATGCCGGCGAAGAGGATGCGGCTGAGCGCGACCTGACGCTGGCCGATCGGCGCCAGGTCGGCCGCAAACGCCATGGCGGCGGGAAAGATGCCGCCCGACACGATGCCCGACAGCATGCGCAAGGTGAGCAGGACCGCGAAGCTCTCGGCGAACGCGCTCGCGAGCGAGGCCGCCGTCAGCAGGACGAGGCAGATGGTCATCATGCGCGCCTTGCCGATCACGTCGGCGAGCGGTCCGAGCAATGGCTGCAGCACCGCATAGGGCAGCGCAAATGCCGTCGACAGGAGCGCCGCGGTGGCCGGATCGACCCACAGGCTCGTCGCGATCTGCGGAATGACCGGATCGACCGCGCGCGTGAAGAGCGACGTCGCGAACGTCACCACGCCGACGATGTTCAGCAGGCGGTTCATCGAAAGAACGTTTCTAAGCCTATCGTTGGAGCATGATCTTTTCCGAAAACCGGTGCCCACTTTTCGGGATCATGCTCTATGCGATAATGGCATGCGGCAGGAAGCGCGAGGTGTTCTTGGTGATCGGGCTTGCGTCCTCGCGCACCGACAGCCCGCAGGGCTTGCCGGCCGCGATCCACGAGCCCAGCACCGTGTAGTTCCCGTTGAACTGCGGCAGCGGCGCAATCGCCTGGCGCACGAACCCTTCGCCACCATACGGGCCGCTGTCGGTATCCACCGCGGTGCCGTCGACCACGAGCTCGACGTTGGCGCCTTCGCGCGAGTAGAGCGGCTTGCGCGCGTAGGAGGTCGCGAGGGCGGACGCCGCCTGATCGTCATCGAAGTAGGCGGGCAGCAGATTGGGATGGCGCGGAAACATCGCCCACAGGAGCGGCAGGATGCCCTTGTTGGAGAGGATCGCCTTCCACGGCGGCTCGACCCATTGCGTCGATGCGCCGGCCAGCCCCGTCCCGAACTCCTCGCGCATCATCCATTCCCACGGGTAGAGCTTGAACATCAGCTCGATCGGCCGGTTCTCGAGGTCGACGAACACCCCGCTCTTGAGCCGGCCGATCGCTGCCATGTCGAGGACCGTGGTGGCGAGCCCCGCCTGGCGGGCGCAGTCCGCCATATAGGCGATGGTGCCGGCATCTTCCGCGCTGTCGGTCGTGCCGGCGAGATGCAGCGGCCGATCGCGGCCGATGGTGTTCCAGCCGGCGATCAACTGCTCGTGCAGCGAGTTGTATTGATCGGCCCCCTCGGCAACGATGTTGCGCTCGATCGCCTGCTCGAGCCAGAGCCATTGGAACACGGCGGTCTCGAACACCGCCGTCGGGGTGTCGGCATTGTACTCGAGCAGCTTGGCCGGGCCCTCGCCGTCGTAGCGCAGGTCGAAGCGGCCGTAGAGGCTCACATCGCCGCGCTTCCAGCTGGCGGCGAGCCAGGTCCAGAACCGCTCCGGGATGCGCAGCACGCGCAGCATCCGTTCGTCGCCGACCGCGCGCGCGACGAGCTCGCGGCACATGGCATCGAGCTCCGCCGTCGGCGCCTCGATGTCGCGCTCGATCTCCTCCAGAGTGAAGCCGTAGTAGGCGGTTTCATCCCAATAGGGCGCACCATCGATGGTATGAAAATCGAAGCCGACCTCGGCGGCGAGATCGCGCCAGTCGCTGCGTTCCGGGCAGGCGATGCGTTGCATCCGTGTCCTATCGTTGGAGCATGATCTTTTCCGAAAACCGCTACCCGGCCCGGATCAAGTCCGGGCCAAGCTCTTTCGGGATCATGCTGTCTAAGCAGGTTTCGGTGGATTGACCAACAGAGGCGCCTGGGGATGCGGCGTCCGCTTTCGCCAACTGCGGCCATGGCGTCGCATACATCCAGGGCAGCTATGCGCCCAAGAGGAGACAATCACGGCGATCGTCGAGAGAGCAAAGAGCCCGAATGTCATGGCCGGCTGCACAATGAATTATCTCCCATACAGGGGACTCCCGGGGTGCTATCGTTCCTACAGCGAAAAATATCGGCCTCAGTTCGGGAGGGAATTGGTGTGAGACGGCGCGAATGCATTGCCCTTCTCGGCGGTGCGGCGGCCGCGTGGCCGCTCGTGGCGCGCGCGCAGCAGACCGATGGCGTGCGGCACATAGGTGTGCTCATGTATCTGGCCGAGGACGATCCGGAAGGACAAGCCCGCCTCGCGGCGTTCGCACAGGGCCTGAAGCAATTGGGCTGGAGCGATGGCCGTAACCTCCGGATCGACACCCGCTGGGCCACGGCCGACGACATTCGTAGACACGCGGCGGAATTGGTCGCGCTCTCGCCGGATGTCCTCGTGGCTGGCACTGGCACCGCAACCGTTGCGCCGTTGCTACAGGCGACACGCATCGTGCCAATCGTGTTCGTCAGTGTCATCGATCCGGTCGGCGCCGGTTTCGTCGCGAGTCTGGCACAGCCGGGCGGCAACGCGACTGGGTTCACGCTCTTCGAATACGGCATGAGCGGAAAATGGCTGGAGCTGCTCAAACAGATCGCGCCCCGCCTGACGCGGGCCGCCGTCTTTCGCGATCCGGCCGTCGCCTCCGGGATCGGGCAGTTCGCCGCTGTCCAGGCGGTGGCGCCGTCGTTGGGGGTGGAGTTGATCCCGATCGACCTGCGCGATGCCGGCGAAATCGAGCGCGCCGTCACGGCAATCGCGCGCGGGGCCAACGGCGGCATGATCGTGACCGGAAGCGCATTGGCGTTCGTTCATCACAACCTGATTCTCTCGCTGGCGAACCGGCATCGATTGCCCGTGGTTTATTGGAATCGCCGCTTCGTCACCGGCGGTGGCCTGATCTCCTACGGCCCGGATACGATCGACCCGTTCCGCCGCGCAGCGGGCTATGTCGACCGCATTCTCAAGGGCGAGAAGCCCGCTGATCTGCCGGTGCAGGCCCCAACCAAATACGAATTGGTGATCAACCTGAAGACCGCGAAGGCGCTCGGCCTCGACGTGCCACAAGCTCTGCTCGCGCGCGCCGACGAGGTGATCGAATGAAACGGCGCGAGTTCGTCACGCTCCTCGGCGGCACGGCGGTCGCGTGGCCGCTCGCGGCCATGGCCCAGCGGAGTGCGGAGATCCGTCGCGTTGGCGTTCTTGCCAATGAGCCGTGGCCGCCGCTCGACGGCTTGCGCGATGGGATGCGCGGGCTCGGCTACGTCGAAAAGCAGGGCGTGCATTTCGAGTACCGGTTCGCGGAGGGCCGCGCCGAGCGCTATCCCGGCCTTGCCGCCGAGCTGGTTCGCTTGCCGGCCGACGTCATCGTCGCCTGGGGCACGCCGGCGAGCCTCGCGGCCAAGCAGGCGACCGGCACCGTGCCGATCGTCATGATCAGCGGAGACCCGATCGCGGTCGGTCTCGTGTCTGGCCTTGCCCATCCGGGCGCGAACGTCACCGGGCTTTCCACCCTCGCCGCCGATCTCGAAGGCAAACGCATCGAGCTCCTGAAGGAGCTGCTCGCGAGCCTCGCGCGGGTCGCGGTGCTGTCGAACCCGACCAATCCTTTTTGCACTGTCGCGGTCGAGCGCGCACGGGTTGCAGCCACGGCCTTGCATCTCGAGCTCGAGATCGTCGAAGCGGCGCAGGAGCGTGACCTCGACAGGGCATTCCTCACGCTCGGCCGTCAGCGCCCCGAGGCGGTCCTCACCGTCGCCGACCCGTTCCTGACGAGCCAGCGCACGCGCATCGCCGCCTTCATGGTAGAGAACCGGTTTCCGTCGATGTACACCTACCGCGAGGATGTTCTCGCCGGCGGTCTCATTTGCTATGCAACGAACTATCACGACATTTTCCGGCGCGCCGCGATCTTGACCGACAAGATCCTGAAGGGCGCCAAGCCCGCCGACCTGCCCATTCAGCAGCCGACCAAATTCGAGCTGGTCATCAATCTCAAGACCGCGAAGGCGCTCGGCCTGACCGTGCCGCCGACGCTGCTCTCCCGCGCCGACGAGGTGATCGAATAAGGGGTCGCTGAGTGACCGGTTTGCGGTCAGACCGGGAACCCCTCCTGGGCCGCACGTCCGCTTCCGCCGGGTGCAGACATTGGTCCGCGAGGGCATTCCGTGGGTCAAGTTGCGCAATTCTGCTTTAGCCCCCCGACGACACCCCATGGCCGGTCGAGCCGAACCCACCGCGCGCCACCGCCGTCGAGGTGCCGCTGCGGCCGGCCGCCGGGACCGATGCGCCCGGCGAATGCAGCGCCGTGGACGTGGTTGTGTGTGTCGATGATGATCGGCCCCAGGTGGAGCCTCCAGACGAGCCCCAGCGGGAATAGCCGCTCGAGGACGAGCGCCGCGTCGCGCGGCAAGGCTCGCCCGGCTGGGCCGGCGTGCCCGGTGCGACTGCCGGTGGGCGGGCTGCGGTACTGCCGGGCGGCACGCAGTCGGTGCGCGGCGCCAACGCATAGCTGCTGGCGCCGACGGCGGTCGCCCCCATCAGGACCAAGGCGACCTGCGCGGACCGTTTCATCAACGCCGCCTCACCACGTCATCGACGCGGCGCTCAACAGGCCGCCGGTGGCCGATGCCAGGCCGAGCCAGATCGCCGGCGCGAGCTCGCCCGCCGCGATGCGCTTGGAGATGTCCGGCACCGGAATGCGGACCAGGTAATAGACGATCACCTGCACGATCAGCGCGACGACGCTCCAAACGATGCAGTCGACGATATTGGCGGCGTGGGCGATCGCGCTCGCCACCGGCAGGGCGAAACCGACGAGGCTCAAGCCGAGCGAGATCGCCGCGCCCGGCACATTGGCCTGGATCAGCTCGAGCTCGTCGTGCTGGGTGATATGCGTATAGGCGTAAAGATAGGCCGCCACCACCACGAGCGACAGGCAGAAATAGGCGAGGAACAGCGGCAGGCCCGAGAGCGACGAGGACACGGTGCCGGCCGCGGTGTCCTGTGCCAGCGCAGCCCCCGACGCGAACAGCAGCATCACCATCATGCCCGAGCGCACGGCAACGCGAGTTCGCTCGTCCATCCTGTCCCCCCTTGGTCCGAGAATCGTCGGCGGCGATGATACCGTCATGCGGACGGTCTTGCCCATCCTTTGGCGACCATATCGAGCGCGATCAGATTGCCGAGAAGATCGTACATATCTTTGAGCGGCACCATGTTCGGTCCATCCGATGGGGCTCGGTCAGGATCCTGGTGCGTCTCGATGAACACCGCCGCGACCCCGACCGCCACGGCGGCACGCGCCAGCACCGGGACGAACTCGCGCTCGCCTCCCGACGCGGTGCCCTGCCCGCCGGGCTGCTGCACCGAATGGGTGGCATCGAAGATCACCGGCGCGCCGGTGGTGCGGGCGAGGATCGGCAGCGCGCGCATGTCGGAGACGAGCGTGTTGTAGCCGAACGAGGCGCCGCGCTCGGTCACCAGCACGTTGCGGTTTCCGGCGGCGGTGATTTTCGCCACCACGTTCTTCATGTCCCAGGGCGCCAGGAACTGGCCCTTCTTGACGTTGACGGTCTTGCCGGTTTTCGCCGCGGCAATCAGCAGATCGGTCTGGCGGCAGAGGAACGCCGGAATCTGCAGCACGTCGACGGCGGGCGCAACGCGGGCGCACTGCTCGATCTCGTGAACGTCGGTCAGCACCGCAACACCCAAGCTGTCGCGGATGTCGGCGAAAATCGGCAGCGCCTGGTCGAGGCCCATGCCGCGCGCGCTGTTTGAACTTGTCCGGTTCGCCTTATCGAACGAGGTCTTGTAGACGAGGCCGATCTTCAGCCGCGCCGCGATCTCCTTCAGCGCCTGGGCCATTTCCAGGGCATGGGCGCGGCTCTCCAGCGCGCAGGGGCCGGCGATCAGCGTCAACGGCAGCCGATTGCCAAAGCGCGCGGTCCCGACCTCGACGATGGAGTTGGGAATGAGATCAGCGTTCATGATCACCCTCGAGCCGGACCATGAAGGCCCCCGATTGCGGGGTCAACGCTCAAATCCGCTCGAATGCCAGGGCGGCGCCCAGCACGGGCGACGTGATCGACGCCGCGCGGTCCGCGCTCTCGCATCGCC
>JBJMSU010000203.1:0-8696 GCA_045801465.1 Xanthobacteraceae bacterium
CCGTCGATCCCGACGAAGCGCTGGTAAATGGCGTCCGTGGCGGGCAGGCCATAGACCAGCATCATGGTGCGCGCGCCCTCGCCGCCAAAATCCCAGCCGACCGTCGGCCCCTGCCAGAACACACGCAGATCACCGGCATTCTTCGTGTAGAGCGTGCCTTCGCCAAAGCGCAATCCGCCGATGAACGCGCCCCCGCCTTCCTGGCCGAGGATGTAGCCGTTGGGCAATCCGAACTGGCTTCCCGTCCTTTCCACGATCTGCGCGAGGCCACGCGAAACGGTGCCGAAAAGCCGGTGCCCGGCATCGATGATCTCGTTCGATGAGTAATAAGGACCCGGGGCGGCGTGAGGAGCAGGCTGCGGCGCAGGTTGAGCCAGGATCAGGTTCATGCCCAAGGCGAACAATACGAAGACGGCGCCGGCAATCCGGGTGATGACGGCCATGAATATCCCCTCAAATGCGACGTTATCGCTTAACTGGTTGCATACTCCGATGCGGTAACAAAAGCGACCCTGTCGTTTGCCGCAAAGATAATCCGCACAACTATGACCGCAGCACGGCGTAACCGGAACTGGTCGGCCGGGCCATCCGTCGCTGCATTCCCTGCCGCGGCGCTGCTGAGCGTGCTGATTACCTCTTTGGTGAGTGCTGCGACGACCGAGCGCGTCGTGGTCGACCCGCGGACCGGCCTCGCCATCCATGGTTTCGATCCGGTGGCCTATTTCACCGATGCCATACCGTCGGCCGGACGCGAGGAACTGGAAGTTGCGTATGCCGGCGCGGTCTGGCGCTTTCGCAACGCCGGCAACCGGATCGCATTCACGCACGATCCGGGCATCTACATGCCGCAGTTCGGCGGCTATGATCCGATGGTACTGGCGCAGGGCTTGGCGACGCCCGGACACCCGCAGCTCTGGTACATCGCCGAAAATCGCCTTTATCTGTTTCGCAGCCGGCAAGGCCGCGATGCCTTTGCGGCCGATCCGCGCCAGGCGCTGGCGCAGGCGCAGGCGAACTGGCCCAGAATCATGCGCAGCCTCGTCCGCTGACCCTCGCATCCGCGCGCTATTCGAACCGATAATGGCGCGCCGCCTCACCATCACCCCAGGCCACAAACGCCGGCACCCGGAATTCCGGCGGTCGGCCGAATGAGATCGGCTCCCCGCCCGGGGTGAGGACGGTCCCACCGGCGGCGGTGAGCACGGCATGGCCGGCGGCGATGTCCCATTCGCTGGTCGGCGACAGGCGAGGGTAGATGTCGGCGCTCGCTTCGGCGATCAGGCAAAACTTCGCCGACGACCCGAGGTGAGTCCGTTCGACAATCGGCAGACGATCGAGCAAAGCGTCGGTTTGCGCATCGAAATGCGAGCGGCTGAGGGCTGCCACGAAGCCATGTGACGGCGCCCGTCGGACGCGAATGGCCGTCGGGTCGACCGCCTGCGGCGGCTGTCCCGGGATGAACATCAACCGCTCGGCGCCGGTGCCGACGCATCCCCGCCAGATGCGCCCCAGGGCGGGACCGGCGATCACCCCCAGGATTGGCGTCCGATCCATAATGAGCGCGACGTTGACGGTGAATTCGGGCCGCCCGGCGATAAATTCCCGTGTTCCGTCAAGTGGATCCACCAGCACGAAGGAGGACGGCAGGACCTCCGGGCGACGCGCGGCTTCTTCCGCAACGACCGGCACACCGGGCATCAGTCGCGCCAGCCCATCCACGATGACCGCCTGTGCGGCTTCGTCGGCCGCCGTGACCGGGCTTTGGTCGAGCTTTGTGCGCGGGGCAAGCGCGGCCGGCGCAATCGCCAAAATGGCGGCGGCTGCGCGCGCCACAAGCGTGGTCAGCTCGTCGAGAAGTCGAGCATCGGTACCAAACGATGGGCGGGAGGGGGGCACGATTCCTTGCCTTGGCAGATCGACCGCATGCGGTGTATCACAGGCCTCAAGCCGCAGGCGAAGCCGTCGATTCGCGGCCACTCAGCCCACACCTCCTGCGTGTCCCGGAGAGCTTCTTCATGGCCGGTCCCGTTTCGCTCGATTCTCTCGACCTCGCTGCCTTGCTGTGCTCGCGGGTATGTCACGACCTGATCAGCCCGGTGGGGGCGATCGTCAACGGCCTCGAAGTGCTCGAGGACGACAACGACGAATCGACCAAGAATTTCGCCTTGGACCTCATCAAGAAGAGCGCGCGTCAGGCGTCCGCCCGGTTGCAGTTCTGCCGTCTGGCTTTCGGGGCCGCCGGCTCTGCCGGGGCGCAGATCGACCTCGGCGACGCCGAAGCAGTCGCCCGCGGGTTCTTGGAGGACGACAAGACCAAGATTGCCTGGAACTTGCCGCGGGTGCTGCTGCCGAAGAACCGGGTCAAGCTCCTGCTCAATCTGCTGCTGCTGGCGGGGCAAACCATCCCGCGCGGCGGCACGATGACAATCGACGCCATCGGTGACGGCGAGCGCATGGGCTTCAAGCTGAGCGCGTCGGGCCTCAACGCACGCATCCCACAGGCGGTGCCGGGATTGTTGTCAGGCGAGGGGGCCGATCATCCGGTCGATGCGCATGCGATTCAGCCCCTGTTCGCCGGAATGCTGGCCCGTGCCTGCGGTCTCAACGTTGCGCTGGCCGCCAACGGCGACGGCATCCTGCTCACGGCAGACCCCGGCGCACCGGCCTAGATGGAGCGGAGCGGCGCGGCGGCATCGCCCCGCATCGTTCGTTAAGAAACGTCTACCGCCCGGCCGGCGCCGGCGCGTGCAATCTTCCGTGTAGCGCACGTCACGGCGTCCGTATTTCCCAGATAGCGTTTGGAAATCGGCAACGGGCAGCGCGGCCGCAACCAAAATTAAACCCTTTCACAACACACTAGGATCGCTCCCGGAAGGCGCGGCTCGTTCAGCCATGCCTGGCGACAAAGGCTGTTTCCATGGACGATCTTTTGAGGGAATTCCTCACCGAAACGAACGAAAGTCTCGATGTGGTGGACGTGGAGCTCGTCCGCTTCGAACAGGACCCCAACAACGCCAAGATCCTCGACAACATCTTTCGCCTGGTCCACACGATCAAAGGTACCTGCGGCTTTCTCGGCCTGCCGCGTCTCGAAGCGCTCGCCCACGCGGCTGAGACGCTCATGGGCAAATTCCGTGACGGCATGCCGGTCACCGGCGAGGCGGTCACGCTGATCCTGTCCACCATCGACCGCCTCAAGCGAGTTCTCGACGAACTGGAGCGGACCGAGCAGGAGCCGGAAGGCTCCGATGCCGATCTGATCAAGGAGCTCGAGCGCATGGCCGTGGAAGGAAAGGTCCCCGACGCCAGGCCCGCCGCTCCGGCAAAGCCGGCGGAAACGGTCGGAACCCTCGTCCATCAGGTCCTCGAGCGTCCGCTGCGCCCGGGCGAAGTGTCGCTCGACGAGCTCGAGCGCGCCTTCCGCGAAACGCCGGGACCGGAAGCGGCGGCGGCGAAGAGAGGCCCTGCCGCGGCCAAAAGCGCCGGCAAGGCAAAGGCACCAGTCGACAAGGACGACGAGAAGATCGACAGCAAGATTGCCAGTCAATCCATTCGCGTCAACGTCGAGACGCTCGAAAACCTGATGACGATGGTTTCCGAGCTCGTGCTCACACGCAACCAGCTCCTGGAGATCGTGCGCCGGCACGAGGACTCCGAGTTCAAAGTCCCGTTGCAGCGGCTCTCCAACGTTACCGCCGAGCTGCAAGAAGGCGTCATGAAGACGCGGATGCAGCCGATCGGCAACGCGTGGCAGAAGCTGCCGCGCATCGTGCGCGATCTCGCCACCGAGCTCGGCAAGGATATCGAGCTCGAGATGCACGGCGCGGATACCGAGCTCGACCGCCAGGTGCTAGATCTCATCAAGGACCCGCTGACCCACATGGTCCGCAACTCGGCGGATCACGGGCTGGAGACGCCCGAGGAGCGCCGCGTCGTCGGCAAACCCGAAAAGGGAACGATCAGGCTCTCGGCCTATCATGAAGGCGGGCACATCATCATTGAGATCTCCGATGACGGGCGCGGTCTCAACACGGAGAAAATCAAGGCCAAGCTGATCTCGATTGGCCTCGTCAACGAGTTCGACGCGGAAAAGCTGACCGAGGCGCAGGTCCACAAGTATATCTTCGCGCCCGGCTTCTCCACCGCCACCGTCGTGACCAGCGTGTCGGGCCGCGGTGTCGGCATGGACGTGGTGCGGAACAACATCGATCAGATCGGCGGCACGGTCGACGTCAAATCGGTGTACGGCGAGGGATCGTGCTTCACCATCAAGATTCCGCTGACCCTGGCGATCGTCTCGGCGCTGATCGTCGAGGCCGGCGGCGACCGTTTTGCCATTCCGCAGCTCTCGGTCGTCGAGCTGGTGCGCGCCCAGAGCAATTCCGATCACCGCATCGAGCGCATCAAGGACACCCCGGTCTTGCGCTTGCGCAACAAGCTCTTGCCGCTCATCCACCTCAAGAAGCTGCTGGCGATGGATGCCGGCGCGGACAGGGAGGCGGAAAACGGCTTCATCGTCGTGACGCAGGTCGGCAATCAGACCTTCGGCATCGTGGTCGACGGCGTGTTCCACACCGAAGAGATCGTGGTCAAGCCGATGTCGACCAAGCTGCGTCACATCACGATGTTCTCCGGCAATACGATCCTCGGCGACGGCTCGGTCATCATGATCATCGATCCCAACGGCATCGCCCAGGCGATCGGCACCGCGGGTTCCGGCGCCGAAGCGGAGGAAGCCGAAGCGCAACGCAATGCCGGCATGGACAACACCATGTCGCTGCTGGTGTTCCGCGCCGGGTCGCAGGAGCCGAAGGCGGTGCCGCTATCGCTGGTCACCCGCCTCGAGGAGATCGATTGCAAGAAGATCGAGTTCTCCAACGGCCGTCATCTCGTCCAGTACCGCGGCCAGCTCATGCCGCTCGTGCGCGTCAATGGCGACGTCCGTATTCGCACCGAAGGCGCCCAGCCGCTGCTGGTGTTCTCGGATGCTGGACGTTCGATGGGTCTCGTGGTCGACGAGATCGTCGACATCGTCGAGGAGAAGCTCGACATCCAGGTTGCAAGCGAGGTTCCCGGCGTCATCGGCTCCGCCGTGGTGAAGGGCCAGGCGACGGAAATCATCGACGTCGGCCATTTCCTGCCGCTCGCGTTCGAGGATTGGTTCAGCCGCAAAGAAATGCGGCCCGACGCGCTGACGCGGACGCTCTTGTTCGTCGACGACTCGCCGTTCTTCCGCAACATGCTCAGCCCGGTGCTGAAGGCGGCCGGATACGACGTGATCAGCGTCGGCGGCGGCGAGGAGGCGCTTGCCCTGGTCAAGAAGGGGCAACGCTTCGACATGATCGTCTCCGATATCGACATGCCCGGCATGAACGGCTTCGATCTCGCCGAGGCGCTGCGCGCCGACCCGCAGAGCGCCGACGTTCCGATCATCGCGCTGTCTTCCGTCACCTCGCCGGCCGCCGTCGAGCGCGGACGGCAGGCAGGCTTCCACGATTTCGTCGCCAAATTCGATCGCCAGGGCCTGATTGCTGCACTCAAAGATTCGGCCGTCGAGTGGAATCAGGCGGCGTAAGGGGCGGACATGGCCATGATCAACGACACCTTCAACGAGCACGTGACCAATAACGTCATCGAGTACGTCACAGTCGTGATCGGGGAGCAGCTCTTCGGCCTGCCGATCTCCCGCGTCCAAGACGTGTTCATGCCGGACCGGCTCACCCGGGTGCCGTTGTCGGCACCGGAGATTGCCGGCGTGCTCAACCTGCGCGGCCGCATCGTCACGGCGGTCGATATGCGGCGCCGATTGGGATTGCCGCCGCGTGCCGACGCCCGCCCGCCCATGGCGGTCGGCATCGAGCTTAAGGGCGAATCCTATGGGCTTCTGATCGACACGGTCGGTGAGGTGTTGAAGCTCGCCGACGGAACGCGTGAGCCAAATCCCGTCAATCTCGACCAGCATCTCGCCCGCGTTTCAGGCGGTGTGCATCGCCTCGACGGACAGCTCATGGTGATCCTCGACGTCGATCGCGTACTGGAGACGGCCAGCGACGCACTGGCCGCGTGACAATGAACTGAAGCTGAACGTGCGCACCGGCGTTGGTGTGCTGGTGGGGAGTAAGGCACGATGAAAACTTGCCTGGTGGTCGACGACTCCAGCGTCATCCGCAAGGTGGCGCGGCGGATTCTCGAGGGACTGAACTTCAAGATCAGCGAGGCCGAGGACGGTCAGCAGGCGCTCGACGAATGCAAGCGCGAGATGCCCGACGGCGTCCTGCTGGACTGGAACATGCCGGTGATGGACGGCTATGAGTTTCTCAAGGCGTTGCGCCGAATGCCTGAAGGCGATCGGCCGAAAGTGGTGTTCTGCACGACCGAGACCGACGTGGTTCACATCGCTCGTGCGCTCCACGCCGGCGCCAACGAGTACATCATGAAGCCGTTCGATCGGGAGATCGTCGAAGCCAAGTTCCAAGAGGTCGGGCTGATCTAGTCCGCCTCTCGTCTCCCGCGTTCATTGTCGCGTTTGTTCAGAGTTGCGTATCAATGGGCCTCGCCGTTCCCGCCGCATGCCCTGCCTTCGTTTCCGGGCAGGATCCGATCCGCGTCATGGTGGTCGACGACGCGGTCGTGGTGCGCGGTTTAGTCTCGCGCTGGATCGAGGAGGAGCCCGGGCTTCAGGTCGTCGCTTCGCTGCGCACGGGCCGACAGGCGGTCGACCAGGTCGAGCGTGCCAATCCGGACGTCGTCATCCTCGACGTGGAGATGCCCGAGCTCGACGGGCTCTCGGCGCTGCCGCTCCTGCTGGAGAAAAAGCGCGATCTCGTCGTCATCATGGCGTCGACCCTGACTCGACGCAACGCGGAGGTCAGCCTCAAGGCGCTCTCGTTCGGCGCCGCCGATTACATCCCCAAGCCCGGAAGCAACCGCGAAGTCACGACGTCGGCCAGCTTTCGCCGCGAGCTGATTGAAAAAATTCGCCAGCTTGGAGGCCGTCACCGGCGCCGCCGCGAGGGTGTCCAGGGGCGCCGAACAGTCACCGAACCGCCGAGCCGAGCGGCGGTCGAGGCGCGGGGAGGCATCGAAACCTCCGCCGTCATCGCCTCCATTCCGGCTGCACAGCCGACCGTCAAGCTGCGTCCATTCTCGACCATTATGCCGCGCGTGCTGCTGATCGGCTCCTCCACCGGCGGACCGCAGGCATTGACCTCGCTGGTCTCGCGCCTGACCCCCATCATCGATCGCGCTCCCGTGCTGATCACGCAGCACATGCCCCCCACGTTCACGACCATCCTGGCGGAGCATCTGGCGCGCGCGAGCAGGCGTCCGGCGCGCGAGCCTGCCGACGGCGAGCCAATCACGGCGGCCACGATTTTTCTCGCGCCAGGCGGCCGCCATATGCGTGTCGTGCGGCGCCAGGGCCAGCCCGTGATCGCGCTCGATGACGGACCACCGGTCAACTTTTGCAAGCCTGCGGTCGACCCGCTGTTCCAGTCAGCTAGCGAGATCTGGAGCAACGCCATTCTGGCGTTGATCTTGACCGGCATGGGCCACGACGGGACGCAGGGAGCCGCGACGATCGTCGCCCATGGCGGCAGCGTCATCGCCCAGGACGAGGCGACCAGCGTGGTTTGGGGCATGCCGGGTTCGGCCGCCAATGCCGGGCTCTGTTCGGCCGTGCTGCCGATCGATCAGATCGCTCCCAAAGTGGTGCGTTTGTTCCAGGGAGACCGGGCGTGACCCCTCTCGATTATGACTACCTGCGGAAGCTGCTCAAGGACCGCTCGGGTCTGACCCTGTCGGCCGACAAGCAATACCTGGTCGAAAGCCGGCTCCTGCCGGTCGCGCGCAAGGCGGGGGTGGAGGGTCTCGGCGGCCTGGTGCAGAAACTCAAGTCGTCTGGCGCCGAGCCGCTCATCGTCGAAGTCGTCGAGGCGATGACCACCAACGAGTCCTTCTTCTTTCGCGACAAGATCCCGTTCGACCACTTCCGTAACGCCATCATGCCGGCGCTGCTGGCAAGCCGTGCAGGCCAACGCCAGATTCGCATCTGGTGCGCGGCGGCCTCCACCGGCCAGGAGCCTTATTCACTTGCGATCTGCCTCAAGGAAATGGCGAGCGAGCTTGCCGGCTGGCGCATCGAGATCCTCGGGACCGATCTCTCGATGGAGGTCCTGGAGAAAGCCAAAGCCGGCATCTACAGCCAGTTCGAGGTGCAGCGCGGGCTGCCGATTCAGATGCTGGTCAAGCATTTCACGCAAGTCGGTGAGATGTGGCAGATCGCCCCCGAACTGCGCGCCATCGTGCAATACAAGCCGCTCAATTTGCTGCACAATTTCTCGCAGCTCGGCGCCTTCGACGTGGTGTTCTGCCGCAACGTGCTGATCTATTTCGATCAGCCGACCAAGACGAAGATCCTTGAGAAGATCAGCCGCGTGATGCCGCACGACGGCGTGCTCTATCTCGGCGGCGCCGAGACGGTGCTCGGCGTCACCGACAAGTTCGCGCCCATGCCGAGCCAGCGCGGCATCTACGTCCACGCCGCCCAAGCCGTCATCGAGCAGAAGAAGGCCGTCGGCGCCTGACGCGCGACGCTATCGGACCGTCCGGGACTTCGGCAGCGGGCAAGCGTGACCGTGACTTGGCTTGGGAACGCCGTCCGCACCGCTGCTCGCGCGCGAGATCGACCACCGCGC